>DQBY01000066.1 GCA_003534085.1 Candidatus Moraniibacteriota bacterium
ATCTTCTGTGCTATTCGTGGGCTCAAGTATAATAAGGCATAGTGTTTACACTGAGCGAGTCCCAATTTATATTGGGACGAGTCGAAGTGTGCGCCCTGAGGGATTCGAACCCCCGACCCCTTGTTCCGAAGACAAGTGCTCTATCCACTGAGCTAAAGGCGCAAAAAAACTCGTTTTAATAAAACTTCTCAAAAACCCCACTTTGCCATCCTGTTATTTTTCGAAATAAATCAACATTATTTATATCAATTCTACAAACCCCTTTGTAGCTAAGATTTTTCTTGACTTTATGTATAGTTTGCTTATAGGTAGTTTTTCCAAAACTTGAAACAGGGATTCTTGTGACCTCTGACCAAAATTTTTCGCAATTCTCTTTTTTATAAATTCCATGGATATAGATGTGGATTTTTAATTTATTGCTTGGAACATTACATATTTCTTTGAACCACTTCATCATTATTTTTATAAGACGCGGATCAGAATTGGAAAACTGGACTGCCTCCTGAGTTTTACCACCCTCTGCCCAATAAAGAGAAATTCCTACAAGGAAAAGTGAGTTGCTAATCAACTTTGGCAGCTCAGCCTTAGCTTCTTTATGAATTCTATCGATTTTTTCTTGTTTTTTCCTCCTTTTCGTCCAAGCCGATTTTATTCTCGCATTATTTGTAATTTTTTCAATGTTTTCTTTTAGTCTTTTTTCTTGTTCCGCATTAAGTTTAAAATTTTTTAACCACCCCGATAAAGTGCTCTTCGGAAGATCCGGGATAATCTCTAATATTTCTTTATAGGTTTTCCCCTGAATTCGTAATTTTATAGCTCTGTTTCTATCTTCAAGCCTTAGTTTCATATATTAGTACTCTTATTATACTTGCGTAAAGTATAACACAAAGGTTCATATAATGCAACGAGGCCAAGCAATTTAAAAATCCATAGGGGGGCGGCCACAGAGAATTGAACTCTGCTTCCCGGTACCACAAACCGGTGTCTTAACCGATAGACGATGACCGCCACTCTATGGACTTTCCGTGCACCCAGTAGGACTTGAACCTACGACCATATCCTTAAGAGGGATCTGCTCTACCAACTGAGCTATGGGTGCATTTGAGTTGAAAGTTGTAAAGTTTAAAGTCGAAAGAATTAAGCTAAAAACCTCGACTTTATGAACTTTATGAACTTTATAAACTTTACGAACTTTTNNAGCTTAGAAGGCTACTGCTCTATCCACTGAGCTACCAGCGCATGATCATTTTTTTATTGATATTTCCCTGTCTTCATTCTTAAGAAACGAAGGCTGCCCGCTCAGACATACTAATATAAAATTGCCCTTCAGGCAACAAAATAAGCATATACCGAACCGCGGAGAAAGTCAATCCATATCATTCCAAGCGGAACATGTCGGGAGTTTCCTGGATCGGACCGTCATATTCGGCTTTGCGTCTTTCAATGTCTTGCAGGGCCAGATCGAAATTTTGCCGGTTGAAAATGACCTGCGTTTCCTTTGTCTTTATATATTCATTTTTTTTGCCATCACTCAGGCTTGGATTAAGGACGAAAAAATACCAGACATACGCGCAATAAGCGCCCAACCCCAAAGCGATGGCAACCATGATCCATCGGTTCTGCTTCCCGATAAAATTGCCTATTCTTCCGGCCAATTCGTTTTCTAGTTTTTCTTTGTTGAAGTTTAATTTCATATTATTGATTTTGCTAGTTTCGCGTATAGACAGCCACTTCCAAGACTGCCCTGATCGCCTGTTCTTTCGCCATATTTGCATTTTTTCCATCCCGGAAAGGATCTCTTGCCGCATTTCGAGCCGGCGGGCTTCCGGAAGGATCGACATCGACCTTAGACAGACTTAAAGAAAGAATGTTGGCATAATATCCGGAGTTTTCCAGCTTATGCATGAAGTTGACGACATTGGCGAATTTTCCCTCTACGATTATCTGCATCGTAAAAAAGCTTTCATACAGCAGGCTATTTTTGATTTCGGATTCATCTTTTTTGACCGGCGCCGTCCTTTGCTTCGGAGCGCTTGCGTCTTCTATTTTCAAATCGATCTTATTTTGAGTCTCCTCCGCCAAAGATTCAATATTTCGTATAAAATCAACTTCACTGCTGCCGCTCATGATGACATCCAGCCTCTCCTTATTTTCAGAAAGCATCGTCCCCAATTTTTCCATTTCCGGAATTTTAGAGATTCTGGCCCTGTTCAAATTGTCATCTATCATCTTTTTCTGGATCTCTTCGGAATTCATCCGTATGTCTTTTGCCAGCGGCAAAACCGACCAGAAAAAAACTGCCGGGATAAGCATGAAAAAAATTACGATGCTTGCGGAATTGCTATATTTTCGCCAAAATTTTTCCATTGATTCTCAGATTATTTTTTGATCTCTCCGGCATCCCTTTTCAGGCACTCTTTTTTTATCTTGAAATTCAGCTGAAAAATTGCGTCGTTTTTGGAAACAAGATTGGAAAGCGGCAGATTGACCTCGGAAAAACAACTATCCTCTGTCAATTTATCCTTCAGCCTAAGAAGATTCTCGCGCGTGTCGGCTTCGCCCGAAAGATAAATCGAATAATTTTTGCTCGAGAGATCGCTGACTTTTATCCCATCCGGAACCGCCAGGCTGAAGCTATGTAAAAAATCCGCCCAATACATCTGGTCTTTTTGTATCTTGGCCACATCCGCGACCGCATTGTTAATTTCATTTATCTCATTATCGTGCTTTTCGATGATTTTGTATTGGGTGTTATCCTTTATGGCGATGGAAAAATTGGAATTGACGGCCGAAAGGCTGAATCTCAGTATATGATTAATGCCGGCTAAAAAAACCGCGAAAACAGCCAGCATGAATATCAGCTCCAATTCCCATCTGATGACCGACCTCAAGCGGCTTGCCTTCCTTATCTCTTCTTTTCTGTATGGCGGAATGAGATTTATCTTAATTCTCATCGTTATATCTTAACCCTCTTAAAGCCAGGCCTATTACGGTCGAGTATCTGGAGGCTGATTGCCTGTCTATGGCCGGCAAATAATTTCCCATCTTCAGATTTACCCAGGGATCGCCTATTTCCACCTCCTTATTGAGCCGCTTGGCCAAAAATGGAAGCAATCCCTTCAGATTTGAACCGCCTCCGCTTAAAATTATCTTTCCGACCGGAGCGGGCTCTTTTTCCATCCCTCCATAAAAATCAAGAGTTTTTTCGATTTCCTGGACAAGATTTTCCAATAATGAACCGATAGCTCTGAAAATCGGATTTTCATGATTCGATTCAATACCGTGCAGAATTTTTACCTTTTCGGCTTCCGGCGCGCTGAGATTCAATCCCTTGGCTATGGCATCATTTATGCTTTCAGAAGAGAACGGGATGCTGGAAGTGAAATATGGAAATCCGTCGATCGCCATGATAAAGCTCGTCCGCTGAGCTCCCAGATCGACGATAAGCTCGGCCATATTCTTTTTTTCTTCCTTCTCGTCGATAAGGCTTCTGGCGCTGGCCACTGATTCAACTTCCAATCCGTAAACTTCGAGATCGGCCAGATCGAAAACTTCCATCAGGTCATCCACGATTTTTTTTGAAACTGCCACGGTGAGGACGTTCTGCTTATTTTTTTCAGCGCTGCTCAAAACCTGCCAGTCAAAATAGACTTGCTCTATCGGCAAAGGAATGTTAGCCTCCATCTCCCATTTGATAGCTTCCCGGACTTCCGAATCCCGCATCTTAGGGATGGCGACGATGCGCAAAAAAACTTTCGACTCCGGCAAAGAACAGATGACCTTTTTGATCTTTATTTTCTTCGGAGCCGCCTTTTCGACCGTTTTCTTGATGATTTCCGCCACCTTCTCCTTGTTGATAATATTGCCGTCATCGATATTGCCTTTGGGAATTTCTCCGACTGAAAAACTTCTTATTTTTTCCAAAGCTCCGTCTTTTTCCAGCTGCAAAACTTTGACCGAAAGATCGCTCAGGTCGATTCCAAAAATATCCGGGTCAAACCCGATGATTTTTTTATTTAAAAATCCCATAGCTCATTCTCATCAGCTTAAACATACTGACATTTTAGCATGATAACATCTTAACATCAAAAATTATTTTTGTTTTTTGCGCCGTCCGTTTTTTACAGCTCTTCCCACAGATCAAAGACGTAATAAGAATCGGATGGAAAATAAGGAGGCGGATTTTCCAAAAGGTTATTGTCATAAATAATATCTTTATTGTTGAAGCCCTTGGGAGGACATCCCTCCTTAGCCAGCGTAAAATCGATTTTTTTATTGGAAATGACCGAACCGAAGATTATTATGCTGTTTTTATTGATTACGCATCCTCCTCCGCAGCAAGTGGGATTGTAATCCTTTTTCCATACTCGGCCATTTTGAGCCAAAATAGCGGCGTCGATTCTAAAATCAGACAGGCTGTCCTCTGAAACTTCGATATCCCCCTGAGCTATCAACCCGATGACATCCGATCCGTCATAATTGCTATACCTCAGATTTTGATCGCCTATAAAAATATTAGCGCTGGTTCCGGAATTTGGAAAAATAGCCGCGACCACGGTAACTCTGTTGGAATTTACCGTTCCCTGAACCCAGGCATTGCCGTTTACGTAAATAACCCCGTCAGCCGGAATGTCAAAAGTATTGACGTAAGATTTATTTTTTATTGAATTGGAATTATTTTTAATCTGGTTGATCGTATACAGATCAAACTTGCCGTCCGTCTTGAAAATTATCTGCCTCCCGACGCCTTCATTTTCAAAATAACACGCGTCCAGATTACACCTGTTTGTTCCGGCGCCCGAAGCGACTGTTTTCATCGCGCTCAGGTCTACCGAGACTCCGGCAAAATCTTTTTTAACGACCGGATACCTTTTTCCGGCCAAAAAAACTTTGCTGGCCTTTAGGGCGTTATATTCATCCGCCCATTTCGTCCATACTCCCGCTTTATTTGTTCCGGTATCCGGATCAAGATATTGGGTCGCTCCGGCATACACCACATTATGCGCCACTCCGTCGAAATGAACTCCGGTATTGCTCATAATTTTTCCAGTTATATCCCATCCGGAATCAAAATGGGAATATTCATTGGTCAAAACGACATAATCGCTCCAGCTGGAACGCCTCAACTTGGCTCTGACTGTTCTGGGATTGTTCGGATATTTATCGCTGCGGCCGCGAGACTCTACCGTTATCAGGCTCGGGTTATTAGGATTATCCAGCGAAACACTCACGGAGTATGAACCGATTTTGAGGCTGTCCTGGCCGCCTTCATAATAATCAGCTTCATAATCAGACCCCAGTCCGCGGGGTTTTTCTTCAACTTGCTGCCAAAAAGCCTTCGCTTCTTGGATTGATTTTCCGTCAATTTCATGAGCCAGATACCATCGATATTCAAAAAGTCCGGCTTCTGCTATCTGAAAAGCCTCCTCCTTCGCGTGCATAAAATTTCCAAACCTTATCCGGGAAGACACATGCTGGATGATAGAGATACGCAGGATGGAAACGATCGTCATAATGACCAGCGCGTAT
>DQBY01000012.1 GCA_003534085.1 Candidatus Moraniibacteriota bacterium
CTGAAGGCTGGCGGTCGGAACGCTGCGAGAAGAGTTTTTTATATGCTAGTTATGAATTGTAAAGGGTTTTTGAGGTTTTGTAAAGAGATCGGAAACAATAAATCAGCCTGCAAAATATCCGACCACAAATTCGAGCTCGCGAGCGTTAAGAAATTTTTAGGTCCGNNACCAAAAATTTTAGCGAGAGAGCGATGAATTTGTTCGGATATTTTGCCCGGCTGAGAGTTCTTTTTGTTACTTTTTCTTGCGGAAAGAAAAAGTAAGGAGAGTAATAAGTCAGAAGACAATAATTAATTCAACAAATTTTTCCTCCTCAACTTCCTATGATACCCAATAGCAAATCTATGAGCCTCGCCCATTATTTTTGAAAGCAGGTTTTGATCGCTCAAAATGTTATTTATCTCTTTCGAAATTTTGTAATTTCCGAGATACAGATCCAATTTCTTCCGAGTAGGGCCTTTGGCCACCGCCACTGTCGGAATGATCAAACCGAAATCCAACAAAACTTTTTGCGCCATATTTAAGTGTCCTTTTCCGCCATCCAAAAGAATCAAGTCCGGCTTGTTCCATGTGTTATGAAATCTCCGCGTTAGAACCTCTTTCATCATCCCGGCGTCGTCCGCTCCATTGCTTATCTTGATCTTAAATTTCCGATATTGCGTTTTGTCCGGCTTGTCATCTCTAAAAACTATCATCGATCCGACCGCATGGTCGCCGGAAATGTTGGATATGTCATAGGCTTCTATTCTCAATGCGGCTCCGTAGAGACGAGGCACTGCCTCGTCTCTACCGGCTCCGATCAAAGCGATATCTTGAATATGATTTAAAGCAAAAATTTTTCTCTTTACATCTTCAGCTTTTTCGAAATTTTGATCTTTTGCAAATTCTCTCATCTCTTTCTCAAGCTTTCTTACTAAATTTTTTTTATTTCCCTCCAACATAAGAGTGATTCCGCGAATGTTCCTGGTGTAATCTTTTTTCGTGATCGCTCCGGCGTACGGCCCCGGACATCTTCCCATCTGAAAATCCAAACAGCCCTTCTCGGTTTTCGCCGCGATGGCATGATACGGAAAAATCCGCCTGATTATTTTCAGCGCGATCTCCATCTGCCGCTTGGAAGTGTACGGACCAAAAATTCTTTTGATAGAACCGCCCGATAAAGATTCGCGCTGCCGCTTTGGCGGTCCGTCCGCCATTAACCGTTCTGAAGGCTGGCGGTCGGAACGCTTGGGACTGTAAATCTCCGTCCCCCTCAAAATCAAAACTCTCGGAAATTCATCTTTGGTAATCACAAAATATGAAAATGATTTATCATCTCTTTCTTTAACATTATATTTCGGCTGATATTTCTTGATCAGATTGGCTTCCAGAATCAAAGCTTCCAGAACCGACTCCGTTTCCTGCACGCCCAGATCCGCCACCTCATGCACAAACGCCTCAATCGGCCTTGCGTACTGTAGGGATCCGATCCCTATAGAGGGATCGGATCCCTCAAGGCCTTGAAAATACGATGAAACCCGGCTCCTCAAATTCGTCGCCTTGCCGATATAAATAATTTCCTTTTTGGCATCCTTAAAAATATAGACCCCCGGTCCTTGGCTTAAATTGGCTATTTTATCCATCACTTTGCCAAAAGTGCTGGATTTTTGTTGTGGTATTGACAAATTCATAAATTAGAGCTACTATAATATGTCGTCCATAAACCTATAACTAAGATACACAATACCTTAAAAAATTAAAAATGGAACTAAAAGGAGGCAATTATGTCAATAAGATTATCAATTCCCAAGTCCCTATTTTTTGATTTACTGAATCATCCAGAAGAAACCAGACTGTCAGGATATGCAGAATATGATGTTACAAATGATCCAGATTTTGTAATCCAATGTCCTGCTTTCCGGGAAAAATTTACCGAATTTACAGGGAAGGCCCTAGAAAATTTATGGGTGGAAATAGGAAAAGAGCTGAAAAAAGGAACCTTCAATCGTGTATTATTTTTGAATACAGCGACTCAACATAAGCTTTATTCACACAGAAACATAGTCCTTTACCTTCCTCAATCACAAATCTTTGATTTTCTGAATAAACCAAGAGAAATCACGTTATCAGGAATTATCATATGGAAAGAAATTCCAGGAATTCGCCACGAAAGTTTAGGCAGGTTCGACAAAAAAAATCTAAGAGATTTGTGGAAAGATTTTGAAAAAAATTGGGAGGAAAATATGTATTATGCTATTTGCATAAACGAGTGAATTTTCGCACCCGCTTCGGCATCGTCCGGAGCGGGATTTTTTTATTTTCAAAAAATCATTTTAATCTGTCATTGCGAGCGGAGTCCCGAGTACTCGGAACGGAGCGCGGCAATCTCGTTGCAATAATTCACAAAGTAATACATTACATGAGAGCTAAATACGAGATTGCTTCGTCGCTTCCGGTCCGAGGCGAACCGAGCTCCTCGCAATGGCAACTGATGGTTGTTCCATGTTAAACTTTTGACAAATCCATAAGGCTCAATAATAATACAATTATCAGCTTTTAACAGTCTTCTTTAAAAACTCAATAAAAAAAACCTATAAATCAAGGAGGAGGTTTATGACAAACGACATTGTTCTACTCAATGGCGGATTCAACAATATCCGCTCAAACTCTATTGACGACGCTGGCTTTGTCTTCTTATGGCAAAATGAAATGTACGTTGTTGAGCGAATCGATCCCGATGCCGGCCACAGCCAGATACTTACCAGAAAGCTTGACACCAATCACGTTCCAAAAAAAGAAGTTGCATTTACATTGAGGGAAATAGACATGCGCAAACATTTTTTCTCTGCTCGTTCCATCAAAACATCCCGTAAGGCCTATATAGTTGGAAAAATGGAAAAAATATTTTCTGAATTCAGACCGTTTGAGAGGTTAGAACAAGTTAGGGATAAAGATATCTTCGTTGGACATGTCCTGACACTCAAAAAAAATACTGCCGTTCGCTTACTGATAGAATATGCAAGCCAATATTGCCCCGGAAAGTTTAGTGCTTATTATCGTTATTTTGACGCAAGAATATTGGGGCCGGTCCGCAAAGGAGAAGGAATACACGTCAATTCTCGAGATTATTTTTTCGAAGAACGAGGACAATCAATGTCCTACGATTCCGAAAAAATAAAAATCTGCTTCGACCCGATGCTGCTTGTAGGAAAAATGGAATGGAAATGGGTTTTTCAGAAAAAATGGTATCTTCCCGGCGATTACAAGCAACATGAATTTCAGGGTATTCTGACAAAAGAACAGGCCGCGTCGTCTTGCTGATAACATTCTTTCTACCTGCATTGACAGTCTGCCCGCACTTCGCTTCAAGTGCGGGCTTTTTTATTTTCAAAAAATCATTCGATCTGTTCTGAAGGGATCCGATCCCTATAGAGGGATCGGATCCCTCAAGGCCTTGAAAGTACGACGAAACCCGACTCCGCAAATTCGTCGCCTTGCCGATGTAAATAATTTCCTTTTTGGCATCTTTAAAAATATAGACCCCCGGTCCTTGGCTTAAATTGGTTATTTTTAGCTTATCTATTGACATTTTAGTGATTTAGGAGTATAATGATACGTTGATAGTTTATCTAAACTATACAGCAAAATTTCTTTGAAAGGAGAAACGATGAAAATAGTTAAGGGAATCACTCTATATGAATGTGAGGTTTGTGGCGCGAGGTATAAAACCAAAGGCGAAGCGCTTGCCTGCGGAAATAAACCAGCCCCGAAATATGCGTTTAAGAAGGGTGACATGGTTGTTATTTATTCCTGTGAAAAGGTGTACATAACAGAACTTACGTTATCCAAGCGCTACCATTTACCGCGTTACTCTGCCAAAGCAATAAACGCAGAATATCATTTTTCAAATTTAAAGGAAAATAACATGACTGCTACTGCTATCATCTCGAAAAAATGAACATCACGCCTTGCCTTACCTTAGCCGTGTACAATCAACGACACGGCTTTTTTATTTTCAAAAAATCTTTTTAATCTGTCATTGCGAGCGGAGTCCCGAGTATTCGGGACGGAGCGCGGCAATCCCGTTGCAATGATTCAAGAGAGCCATCATGCTTCTTTTTTATTTTTAAAATCAAACAACTTTGTCATTCCGGGCTTGACCCGG
>DQBY01000020.1 GCA_003534085.1 Candidatus Moraniibacteriota bacterium
AAGAAATTTATGTTCCGGAAGAAAACGCGCAAGAAGCATCTATCATCAAAGATATCGAGGTTTTTCCGATCGGAAGCCTGTTCAACCTGATCCTGCATCTTCAAAATGAAAGAAGGATCTTCCCGGCAAAAAAAATAAACTTGGAAGAATTCTTCGCTGATGAAAATCACCTGGTGGATATGTCGCACATCAAGGGACAAGAACATGCCAAACGCGCGCTGGAAATTGCGGCTGCTGGCGGACACAATACGATCTNNGCCCGCCCGGATCAGGAAAAACACTCCTGGCTAAAACTATGGCCTCTATCCTGCCGAAACTGACCGTGCCGGAAGCCTTGGAGGTCACAAAAATATTTTCAGTCGCCGGACAACTGCCCAGAGAAACAGCAATTATAACCAAACGTCAATTCCGCTCGCCTCACCACAGCGCCAGCGCCGTTTCTTTAGTCGGCGGAGGAACGTATCCCAAGCCGGGAGAAATCAGTCTGAGCCATCGCGGAGTTCTTTTTCTGGATGAATTTCCGGAATTCTCAAGAAGTGGCCTCGAAAATCTGCGTCAACCGCTGGAAGACGGGATAATCACAGTTTCCCGCGCCCAAGGCACATTGGAGTTTCCGGCTCGCTTCACTCTGGTCGCCGCCATGAATCCGTGTCCTTGTGGGAATGCTACTGATCCGGAAAAAGCTTGCTCTTGCAGTCCGGCCGGCATAATCAAATATCAAAGAAAGATTTCCGGGCCGATTTTGGACAGGATCGATCTCCATGTAGAAGTTCCAAGGATCAAATTTGAAAAACTGTCCGAAAGCTTCCAGTCGGAAGATTCAAAAGCTATCCGGGAAAGAGTGGAAAAAGCCAGAGCGAGGCAAAAGGAACGATTTGCCGAAAGCCGGATCGTAAGCAACAGCGAGATGGAAAGCGAGCAAATAAGGAGCTTTTGCAAACTGGATCAGGCTTGTCTGGAACTGATGAAAAATGCCGTCACCAGGATGCATTTGAGCGCCAGAGCATATTACCGTATCATCAAAGTTGCCAGAACCATAGCCGACCTGTCGGGAAGCGAGAACATCCAGCCGGCGCATATCGCGGAAGCGATACAATATAGGTTTAAGACAGAATAGTTAGGTTTTTTAGGCGGACTGTTCGCTTAAAGCGGACTGTCCGCCGAGACGACGTACAGTCCGCGAATTAATTTTTAATTTCTAATTTTTGATTTTTAAATAATTTTTAATGCTAAAAATGTTTAAAAATTTAAAAATTTGGATTTATTTATTAAAATTACAAAATTAAAAATTATAAAATTTGGAATACTGATTTTATTAGCGAGCTTAGCGACTTACTCTGTTTTTATTTTTCCATCTCGTTCCAGAGTCCTTGATTTAAATCTTCCTAAAAAAATAACCCTGGATGAAAACGGACTTCTTTATGAATCCATAACCTCCGCAAAAAATGTTGAAGAATTCTTGAAAGAGAAAAATATATCCCTGAGCGATAAGGACCAAGTCATTCCGGAAAAAAGTGCGCCTATTTTCCCGGGAACAATAATATCCATACAAAGAGCGCAGAAAATAAAAATCGAAGCTGACGGAAAAAATATCGAAGCTCATACTTTTCAAAAGGATGTGGCCGGAGCTTTGGCGGAAAATGGAATCAGATTAGGCCGATTGGATAAGGTTTCCCCGGGATTATCTTCCGTTCCGGATGAAAAAAACATCATAACCATAACCAGGATCAATGTGGAGAAAAAAGCGATCGAAGAAAAAATCGATTTTAAAATCTTGACTGAAACCGACAGCAAAATGGGATGGCGCGAAGAAAAAATAAAACGCGAAGGAGAAAAAGGCATACAAGAGATAAAATACGAGATAACTTATAAAAATGGGAAGGAAATATCTCGCACAGTTTTAGAAAAAAAAATCATCAAAGATTCTGTGGCGCAAATTGTAATAAAGGGAACTTATGTCAAAACAGGAAAAACTCACACCGGACTCGGAACCTGGTATGCATGGAAAGGCGGGCTTTTTGCCGCCAGCCCTTGGCTTCCTATGGGCTCTTATGCTAAAGTCACAAACAAGGCCAACGGGAAATCCGTCATCGTCCAGATCAATGATAGAGGACCTTTCGGTCCGAACAGGATAATCGATCTGGATAAAGTGGCTTTTGCCAAAATAGCCTCCGTCGGCGCGGGAGTGATCGATGTGAAGGTGGAAGAAATTTTAAATTAATCAGAACCACTGACTAGCACTGCCAAAGTTTTGCTGCGGACCGTCCGCCTGAAGCGGACTGTCCGCCGAGGCGACGTACAGTCCGCGAAAATTAAGCTTTTAGGAGTTAGCTTCATTAGCTTAGTCTACTCGCCTAAAAACTAAAGAAGCTAAAAGCTAACGAAGCTAAAATTATGCCTACAAAACTCGGACAAAATTTTCTGAAAGATGAAACTGTTGTAAAAAAAATCATAGAATCTGCTGATTTAAAGCAAGATGATTTTGTCATTGAGATCGGACCGGGCAAAGGAATCCTGACAGAAGAGCTGGCAAAAAAAGCCGGAAAAGTCTTAGCGGTTGAAATCGACACTAAGCTGATCGATCCGCTTAAAAATAGATTTAAAGATCAAAAAAATATTGAAATAATCAATGAGGATGTTTTGAATATAAATTTGTCTGAAATATTTTCCCGATACGCGATCCGCGATATGCGATACAAGATCGTCGCCAACATTCCGTATTACATCACTTCTCCGATCATCCGATTATTTTTGGAACAAGAAAATCAACCGCGGGAAATGATTTTGATGGTCCAAAAAGAAGTGGCTGAAAGAATTGTGAGCAAGCCTGGAAAAATGAGCATCTTGGCGGTTTCCGTCCAATATTATGCGGATGCGGAAATTCTTTTCGGAGTGGGCAAAGATTCGTTCGATCCGGCTCCGGAAGTTGACAGCGCCGTCATAAAAATAACTCCCGCCCAAAAATTTACAGCCGCAAATAAAGAAGAAACCAAGTATTTTTTTCGGATTGTCCGGGCCGGTTTTTCCGCGAAACGAAAAACTCTCATCAATAACTTGTCCGCCGGCTTGCAAATCGAAAAAAATGATGTTGAAGAAAAAATAAAAGCGCTCGGATTGAAACCGACCGCCCGAGCGCAAGAGTTGTCCGTCGAGGATTGGAAGGATTTAGCATTGTCATTCCGGACTTGATCCGGA
>DQBY01000042.1 GCA_003534085.1 Candidatus Moraniibacteriota bacterium
CGTTCAAATTGCGATTGGCTTTCGAAATAACAAAAATTAATCATGGAGAATCTGAAGCGGAAAAAGCGAAAGAGTATTTTGTAAATACGTTTTCAAAAAAAGAGATTCCGGTTGAGATCGGAGAGGTGAGAGTTGAGAAAGAGAGCATATCCCTCATTGATTTTATCGTCCTTTCTGGAAACGCAAAAAGTAAAGGCGACGCGCGAAGAAAGATCGAACAGGGCGGAGTTGAGATAAATCAGCAGAAAGAAACTGATTGGCAGAGAGTTTTGCACAAGAAGGATGACGAAAGTATGATCAAGGTCGGCAAGATTCATTTTGTTAAAATAAAGTTTGAATAAAAACTTTAATAAAAGCTCTTTAATATTGGAGGATGGATAATGAAAATAGAAGCGGATATCTGGATCTCAAAAATGACGAGATGGCTCTGTGAATTTTTTCATTATGAAGAAATTGGAAATTTATTAAATGGAGACCATAAGCCTTGGGATAAAATAGCAAGACGAAAGGAGGAAGATTAGTCATGATGGATTGGAAATCGGTAGTCTTCATTCTCTTCATTTTTTTTGTGGGAACAGCATATTGGTGGGTTCCATTCGTTTCATATTTCCTAATGCGAGCAGCAAAAGTCAGAGTTTTTGATAGGCAAGACGTGGAATCGGGAGAAATGTATGCCGGGGAGGACAAAGAGTCTTTTTCCGACGAGGCCTACTTAGATAAGGAGGGAAGATGATGAAGAGGAAAACAGGCTTTTGGAAAATGATCGTTTTAATCGATTCTCTTTATCTGGTTTTTGATTTCTGGTCCTTTCCGTGAAAATGACATGGTTATTTAAAAAATGCCCCGCATCGAAGCTTTGATGCGGGGTGTACTTTTTTTAGGCTTTGTTGTACTATTTAAATGCGATTCGAATGACTCGAATGAGCACTCGAATGACACGAATGTATCAAGATTATGCTTGAACAGAAGATTTTAAATATAAAAATAGAAGCTTTGAAGGCTATCAAAGAAGCTCGGACGACCGAGCAGCTTTCTGATTTGCGCGTGAAATATTTGGGCAGAAAAAGCGAGCTGAATGAAGTTTTGAAAGGACTCAAGGATATGACTCCGGAGGAAAAAAAGAAAGTCGGTCCGATGGCGAACATGGTCAAGCAAGAGATCGAATCCGGATTTCAAGAAGCTGAAAGACTGTTCCGTTCGAAGAGTTTCAATTTCGAAGCGGAATCGATCGACATCACGATTCCGGGAAAAGAAATAAAGCAAGGACATCTGCACATACTTTCTCAGATACAAAACGAGATCGAAGATATCTTCACTTCGATGGGATTTGAAATTGCCGACGGTCCGGAAGTAGAAACCGAATTTTATAATTTCGACGCATTGAACATCCCGAAAGACCATCCGGCGCGCGACCTCTGGGACACTTTTTGGATAAAATCGGAAGGAAAAGAAAGGATCGCTTTGCGCCCGCATACTTCGCCTGTGCAGGTCAGGTATATGGAAAAACATAGGCCGCCATTCCGGATCATCGCTCCCGGAAAGTGTTTTAGAAACGAAGCGACTGATGCGACACATGAACATTCTTTTTATCAATTTGAGGCCTTGGTCGTTGGAGAAGATATCAATGTTGGACATTTTAAATTTATCGGTGAGCAGTTTTTTTCGAAATTTTTCAATCGGGATATAAAAATCAGATTGCGCCCGAGCTTTTTTCCGTTTGTAGAACCCGGATTTGAATTCGATATATCCTGTACGGTTTGCGACGGCAAGGGCTGTAAATCATGCAAGGGCGGAGGTTGGCTGGAAATCGGTGGCGCCGGAATGGTAAATCAGAATGTTTTTGCGGCGGCGGGATATCCAAAAAACAAATATCAAGGCTTTGCCTGGGGATTCGGGCTGGAAAGATTGGCGATGATGAAATATAAGATTGATGATATTAGATTATTTCATAGCGGAGATTTGAGATTTATAAAGCAGTTTTAAAATATGAAAATTAGACACAAGTTAGTTCCTTCTTCATATCTGATAATATTAGAAAATAATAAAATTTTATTAAGCAGGAGATTTAATACAGGATTTCAAGATGGGAAATATGGGTTGGTTGCTGGACATGGGGAAGAAAATGAAAGTTTTAAAATGACATTGGTCCGAGAGGCAAAAGAAGAAATTAATATAGATATAGATGCAGAAGATTTAGAGGTGGTTCATGTCTTAAGCAGGAATGAGAAGCTAAATCCGCAAGAAATCCGGGAACGAATAGATATATTTTTTAAACCTGCAAAATGGAGAGGGGAGATAAAAAATATGGAACCTGAAAAATGTGATGCTATAGCTTGGTTTCCATTAAGTGATTTACCGGAGAATATAATTCCATATATTAAGTTTGTTATCGAAAATATAAAGAAAAATATCAATTATAGTGAATTTGGATTTTAATTATGAAGTACAGTTACAATTGGCTAAAAGAACTATCAGGCACAAAAAAAACACCGGAACAACTGGTTGAGCTTTTGACCATGAAAGCTTTTGAAGTTGAGGGAATTGGAAAAGTTGGCGAAGGTTTGGAGGGAGTTGTTGTTGGAAAAATTTTGGATATTCAAAAGCATCCGAATGCCGACAAATTACAGCTGACAAAGGTTGATATTGATGGAAAGAAATTAGATATCGTTTGTGGCGCGCATAATATCAAGGTTGGCGATAAAGTTCCGGTAGCCACTGTGGGTACGAAATTGCCTAATGGTTTGGAGATAAAGCCGGCTGAAATCAGGGGAGAAAAATCGGAAGGCATGCTTTGCGCTGAAGATGAACTCGGACTTGGGAATGATCATGGCGGGATATTGATTTTGGATGAGGATGCGAAACTCGGAAACGAAGTTTCTGAAGAATTGAAATTGGAAGATAATATTTTTGAGATAAAAGTTCTTCCGGATCGCGCGCATGATGCGCTGTCGCATGTCGGCATGGCTCGGGAAATTTGCGCGCTGGAGGGAAGGACTTTCAAATATGATTCCAAAAAATTGCCAAGTAAAAAAGGCAAGAAGCTAACGGTGGAAATCAAAGATAAAAATCTTTGTCCGCGTTACATGGGCGCGATCATTGAAAATATTACTGTTCAAGATTCGCCGGCTTGGGCTAAAAACATGCTCAAGAAACTCGGATTGAAACCGATCAATAATGTGGTGGACGCGACCAATTATGTGATGTTGGAGCTCGGGCAGCCGTTGCACGCCTTTGATGCATCGCAAATCGCAAATCGCGAATCGCAAATCGAAATTATAGTCCGAAGAGCTAAAGATGGAGAAGAAATCAAGATATTAGACGGATCCATCAAGAAACTCACCAAAGATGATCTGGTAATTGCTGATCATAAAAAAGCTTTGGCGATTGCCGGCGTAATGGGCGGAGAAGGATCCGGAATTACGGCGGAAACTAAAACAGTAATCATGGAGGCGGCGAATTTTGCCGCGGCTTCAATCAGAAAAACCAAAACCCGATTGAATCTGCAGACAGACGCGGCGTATCGTTTTGAAAAAGACATCGACCCGAACCTGGCAGAATTAGCCATGGCGCGAGTGCTGGAAATCATAAAGATGTTCGGTGGGGAAACGGTGGAGTTGTCAGATGTGTATCCGAAAGAAGTCGCACCGTGGAAAATTAAATTGGATCTTGATTATATTAATAATTTGCTCGGCGAAAAGATAGAAAAAAAGGCGGTTTCAAAAATCTTAGAATCTTTGGGGTTGAGGGTTGCGGGTTATGGATCACAGATCACTGTCACAGTTCCGACTTTCCGGATCGACCTGAAAACGCAAGAGGATCTGATCGAAGAGATCGGCCGGGTTTATGGATATGAAAAGATAGCCGCAGTTGCACCGAAAGCCGATATTCAAGTTGCGCCGGCGAATGAAAAGAGGAGCTTCGAACGGCAGGTGAAAAATATCCTGGTCGGAAATGGATTTTCGGAAGTGTATAGTTATTCTTTCTACAGTGCGCAGGATGCCGGTTTGGCGCAATTTGGAACAATCAAACATCTTGAACTTCAGAATCCGATGAATCCCGAACAGGCTTTGATGAGAGTGAGCCTCATTCCAAACATGCTTAAAAATATTCGAGAAAATCTGAAAAATTTCAAAGATTTCAGGATTTTTGAGTCAGGCAGGGTATACTGGTCAAACGGTTCTGTTTTGCCGAGAGAAAGAAGGATGATTGTAGGAGCGGTCGTTCTCGAGAAGGATAAAAAAGCCGAAAACTTTTACGCAATCAAGGGGTATGTTGATAATATTTTGAATCGACTGGGTATTGAAAATCAATACTACGATGATTTTGATGCAACTCCGGTCGAAACTTTTGATAGCCTTTGGCACGCGGGAAGAAGAGGGGAAATAAAGATCGATGGTCCCGCCTACGCTGAAGCTTCGGCGGGCAAGCATGATCACCCGATCGGATTTTTGGGAGAAATAAACCCGATAGTTCTGGTCGATTTTGATATCCACAAAAGAGTGGCGATGTTTGAATTTGACCTGGACGCCTTGCAAAGAGACGTGAAGATCGAAAAAGAATACAAAGCGATCAGAAAATTCCCGACCTCGACAAGGGACCTCTCGATGATCGCGGCTGAAAAGATAAAGGTTTCAGATATTCAGAAGAATATAAAAAAAGCAGGAGAAAAATTAATTTTGGACGTCCAACTGTTCGACGTATTTGAAAAAGACGGAAAGACTTCTTTTGCCTTCCACATCGAATTCGGCGCGGACAGGACGCTTGAAAGCAAAGAAGTTGATGAAACGATGCAAAAAATAATTTCCGCCTTGGAAAGCAATTTGAAACTTGAGGTTAGAAAGGGATAATCTATGCAAGAAATTCCAAAACAATTTAATTTTCAGGAAGACGAGGAAAAAATTTATAAGCTTTGGGAGGAGAGCGGTTTTTTTAGTCCGGACAAGATCGATTCTGAGGAAAAATATTGCAATGTCCTCCCGCCTCCGAATGCCAATGGCGAGCTTCATCTCGGGCATGCGAGCGGATACACGGTCATGGATATTTTTGGACGTTACGAGAGGATGAAAGGAAAGAAAGTTTTACTGCTGCCGGGAAAAGATCACGCCGGAATCCAGACCCAGGTGGTTTTTGAAAAGAAATTGAAGGAAGAAAAAAACATCAGCCGGCATGAGTTGGGACGCGAAGAATTCTACAAGCAGTCCTATGAATTTACGACCAAAAGCGCGGACTATATGCGCAGCCAGGAAAAAAGGATCGGAATCAGCGCGGATTGGAGCCGCGAAAAATTCACTCTGGATCCTGACGTTTTGAAAACAGCCTTGGAAACATTTGTGAAGATGTACGAAGATGGAATGATCTACAAGGGTCGTCGGATCATCAACTGGTGTTCGCGATGCGCGACAGCTTTGAGCGATGTTGAAGTTGTGCATCAAGAAGCAGAAGGAAAGTTATATTACATAAAATATCCGATAAAAGGTTCGGAAAAATTCATTACGGTCGCAACGACGAGGCCGGAAACTATGCTTGGAGATACGGCAGTCGCGGTCAATCCGAAAGATAAAAAATATGAAAAATTGGTCGGAAAATCTGTAATTTTGCCTTTGCAAGACCGGAAAATTCCGATAATTGCTGATTACCGCATCGAAATGGAATTCGGGACCGGAGCGGTGAAAATTACGCCTGCCCATGATCCTTTGGATTGGGAGATCGGCAAGGAACATAATTTGGAAGAAATCCAGGTCATTGACGAAAAGGCGGAAATCACAGCGGCGGGTGGAAAATATGAAGGATTGAAAGTTTTGGAAGCGCGCGATCAGATTTTGAAAGATCTGGCGGAATTGGGACTTTTGGAAAAAGAAGAAGAGAACAAAATAAACAAATCAATTTGCGAACGTTGCAAAACCATAATCGAACCGCTGATTTCGCAGCAATGGTTTGCTAATGTTGATGCGGAGAAATACTCCCTGAAAAAAGAAGCACTGAAAGCGATCAAGGACGGTCAGATTGAAATTTTTCCGAAAAATTTCAAGAAAATAATGATCCATTGGTATGAGAATCTGAACGACTGGTGCATCTCGCGCCAGATCTGGTGGGGTCCGCAATTTCCGGTCTGGTACAAAGGCGAAGAAATTTATGTCGGATTGGAAAAGCCGGATAGTGAGAGCCCCGACTCCGCTAAAGCTTCGACGGGCGAGTGGAT
This sequence comes from Candidatus Moraniibacteriota bacterium, assembly GCA_003534085.1. Classification (GTDB taxonomy): domain Bacteria; phylum Patescibacteriota; class Minisyncoccia; order Moranbacterales; family UBA2206; genus UBA11098. The sequence continues at coordinate 6,200 of DQBY01000042.1, forward strand.
ACAGGATGAAAATACTTTTGATACTTGGTTCACTTCCGGGCAATGGCCGTATACGACATTAAGATTTCCGGAAGGAGAAGACGCCAATAAATTTTATCCGACGGACATGATGGTGATGGGGCGGGACATTCTGCCGTTTTGGGCGGCCCGCATGATAATGTTTGGATTGTACAAGACCGGACAGGCGCCTTTTAAAAATTTATATTTTACCGGACTTGTCCGCGATAAGGAAGGGTATAAGTTTTCCAAATCGCGTGGCAATGGGATCGATCCGCTGGAGATGATTGAGAAATACGGAGCTGACGCTTTACGTTTGAGCTTGGTCATGGATATCGCGCCGGGACAGGATTCAAGATTGTACGAAGAAAAAATAGAAAGCTTCCGAAATTTTGTGACCAAACTCTGGAATATTTTCCGATATTGCACATCGGTTGAAAATTTTGAGTTAGTGGAAAAATTGGAAAAAGAAGATCTGAAATCTTTGTCCGACAGATGGATAGTTTCAGAGCTGGAAGAAGCAAAAAAAGCGATCAGTGATCTTTTGAAAAACAGGGATATTTCCTTGGCCCAATCAAGATTGCGCAGATTCACATGGGATCAGTTTGCCGATTGGTATGTCGAAATAAATAAAATTGAAAAGAATACGAAAGTGCTCGGCTATGTTTTGGATAATTTGATAAAAATGTGGCATCCTTTCACTCCTTTCGTGACGGAAAAAATGTGGAACATCTTGAAAGGGGAGAAGAATCTTTTGATGGTTGAAAAATGGCCGGAAGCAGACGGACAGCTGATAGATAAAAATTCACAAAAAGAATTCGTCGGCCTTCAGGAAATAATGGCTAAAATCAGAAATATCCGTTCGAATTATCATATCAGTCCGCTGGAAATAATAGATGCTTATGGCGAAGAGCGCGGTGAAAATGAAATTATCGGCAGGCTGGGCAGGATCAAAATATCTTCCGTCAGAGCTGTCGGAAAAATGCTTCCGATTTCAGGACAGGGAATTACGCTTTGGTTGGATATCGCAAAAATGATAGATGTAAAAAAAGAACTTGGAATGACCAACAAAGAAATAAAAAATTTTGAAAACCTGATCGCTAAGACAGAAGCATTGATCAACAATGAAAAATTCAGAAGCAAGGCCAGTGCTGAGATCATAAATTCGACAAATGCGAGGCTGGATGGATATAGGCAAAAGTTGGAAATTCAAAAAGATCTTGAAAAAAATCTGAAGTCATTGCTGTAATTAGAAAAAATAAACGAGAAGCGGGCACATTGAAGAGGGTTGCGAGGACTTCACGCATCCCTTTTTTTATGCTAAAATAGGGTTGACAAAGTGAGTTATTTCCTATATTATGTTAGGTGCTCCTTTATTTTAAATTCAGGCTTTATCAAAGCAAATCGGGCAATCGCCTTACACCACTTTGTGGTGGTAAGGAGGAAAGTCCGGACATTCACTCCGGCGTAAGTCGGGGAAGGGTAGTGGGTAACACCCACCCAGGGCAACCTGCGAGGTGCGAGCAGAGACGGTTTGATTTGTGAAAATCAAACCGCCCTTCCGTAGCGTTAAGCGAAGGAGGGCGAGTGCAGTTATAAGGAAAGGTCATCCTACGCTCTACGAGCTTCGGAATGATTTTCGCCAAAGGCTGCAATGAAACGGCAAAATCCTTATCTGAATGCAAGGTCGTGTCTAGTCCTACACTAGTAAGGATTAGAAGAACCGCTAGAATCTGCCAGCAATGGCAGATCAAGTTTAATGATTGCCCCAATTTTGTTTGCGAGCTTGCGAGCAGATGCAAAATTGAGGGTCCGCCGTAGCTTTATGCGAAGGCGGATCGATCCGCCTTCGTCTATGACTTCGGCGGATGCTCAAAATTGTAACATCGCTTCGCTCTGACAATTTTGGCACAGAATCCGGCTTATAGATTCTGCTTTGATAAATTTTGGGTTTAAAGTACTCGCGAAGGGGAGCCAATAAATAGCGAATGGAAGTGAATTCGCTCATATTGGTTGCAATTCGCTTAAATCAGCGAGTTTTTATGAAGAGATCTGAATTATTTTTTAGCGCCCTGCAGGTCCCGGTTGATTTTATAATGATTTTTTTAGCGGCTCTGACCGCTTTTTCAGTCAGAAATGTTCCGGAAATCCTTGCTCTCAAGCCGAAGCTTTATAATTTTCCACTCGATGTTTATATAAAAATTGTTCTGATAGTCGCGCCTTTGTTCATTTTGATATACGCGCTGGAAGGATTGTATGCCATCAGATCTACCAGAAAATTCTGGAAAGAAGCTTTGAAAGTTTTTTTGGCGACATCGATCGGATTTGTCATCATAATTGTGGCGATATTTTTGAAACGCGAATGGTTTTCTTCGCGCTTCGTCATTTTGGCCGCTTGGATGCTGATAACTTTTTATGTTGTTTTTGCCAGATATGTCATTCAACTGATACAGAAAAAGATGCTGATGAAGAAGGGAATCGGAGTCCACAGGGTGCTTCTGATAGGCAGAAACGGCAAGATGGATACGATCAATAAATTGATCAAACAGAACAAGAAACTCGGCTACAAGGTGGTTGATCAAGTCGAAACGGCCCATTTGAAAGTGGTGCGGAACATCAGAGATGAAAAAGGCATCGACGAGATCATCCTTTGCGAGCCTTCTGTGACTGACGACGAGCAGGAGAAGCTTATCGATTATTGCGCGATAAACAACATCGCGTACAAATATATCCCGACCACTTTGCAAACTTCCCGATACGAGATAGGTGTTTTGAACGGAGAACCGTTGATCGAGATAAAACATACCCCGTTGGACGGATGGGGGAAGATACTGAAAAGAATTTTTGACATCTTCGCTTCAAGTCTGGGGATAATTTTGACTTCCCCGATAATGCTGGCGGTTGCTCTGGCGATATGGATTGAAAGCAGAGGCAATGGCCCGATAATCTATAAGAATGAAAGGGTCGGAAATGACGGAAATAAATTTTTCGTTTATAAATTCAGATATTTCAAATGGGAGTATTGCGTCACGTGCGAAAATCCGAATTTCAAGGAAGCTATCGAGTATGAAAAAAAACTTATCGAAGAAAGAAGCATCCGCAGAGGGCCTTTGTATAAGATTAAAAATGATCCTCGAAAAAGTCGGATCGGGACGTTTATAGAGAAATACTCCATCGATGAACTTCCGCAATTTTTCAATGTTTTTTTGGGCACTATGAGTCTGGTAGGCCCTCGTCCTCATCAGGAAAGGGAAGTGAAAAAATACATGGATTACCACAGGAGGCTTTTGACCATCAAGCCGGGAGTAACCGGAATGGCTCAGGTTTCCGGAAGATCCGATCTGGATTTTGAAGATGAGTACAAGCTGGATCTGTATTATATCGAAAACTGGTCGCTTTGGCTGGATATTCAGATATGCTTGAAAACTGCGGGGGTCTTGTTTAAAAGACGAAGAAATTTTTAAAAGGAAACAGCGTAATTTTTCATCGCGTTTTGGAGCCGCACCGGCTGGCCCAAAAAGGCGATTTTTATTTCCTCTTTGCATCCGGTCCGCCCTCATTTGTCTTAAGGGAAAAAAGAAGCTAAACTGATAGAGATTAATATGGCGCAAATGTCTGAAATAGTCCTATTGGCTTCCATCATATCGCTGATCCTGCTTGTCAGCGCGCCGTCCCTGAAGGCTTTTATGACCGGAGCGCCCATCCTCTATTCTCCGGTAAGAGCCGCGGAAGAAGCGCTGGTTTTTGCGCGTGCGAGGCCGGGAGAAAAATTTATCGATCTTGGGATGGGAAACGGGAGAACTCTGGTCGTCGCTTCCGATAAATTTGGATTGGATGTCGGCGGATATGAGCTCTCGCCCATCATCTTTTGGATAGCAAAGATCAATCTACGCTTCAGGAAGATCCGATCGGCCAGGCTTTATCTTAAAAATTTTTATGATCAAGATTTGTCCCAAAATGACATAATTTTTTGTTTTCTTACCCCTCATGCCATGGATAAATTAAAAATAAAATTTGAAAAAGAGCTGAAGCCGGGAACGCGCGTAATTTCGTATGCCTTCCGGATAAAAGAGTGGCGAGCGCTGGAAGTTTTGGATTGCGGTTTGCCCGGAAAAATATTCATATATAAAATTTGATCGCCAAAAAATGAAAATAGCATTAGTCCATGATTATCTGGTCCAGGTCGGCGGAGCTGAAAAAGTTCTGGAATGCTTCACTGAGCTTTTTCCGCATGCGCCCATCTTCACGCTTGTTTATGACAAGGAGCTTATGCACGGCGTTTTTGAAGGGAAAAACATCAAAACATCCTTTATCCAGAAATTGCCGTTTTCCAAAAGTCGGCACCGGATTTTTCCGCCCTTGATGCCGATGGCGATCGAGCAGTTTGATTTTTCGGATTATGACGTTGTGCTTTCGGACTCGAACAGTTTCGCCAAGGGGATAGTTACCGGACCGGAAACGCTGCATATCTGCTACATGCATACGCCGATGAGATATGCCTGGGATGATTGCCAGAAATATACCAGTGATTTCAGTTTTCCCGATATTATAAAAAAATTTGTGCCGTTGGCGATGAATTATATCCGCCTTTGGGATCGGATCAGCGCGGACCGGATCGACAAAATAATCGCTAATTCTAATTTTGTCGCGCGCCGGATCAAAAAATATTATCACAAAGAAAATGTGGTGATCCATCCGCCGGTGAATGTGCAAAATTTTTATGTCAGCGAGAAACAGGAGGATTATTTTTTGATCGTCGGCCGGATGATGGCGTACAAAAAAAATGACATCGCCATCAAGGCTTTCAATAAACTAGGCTTGCCGTTGAAAGTGATCGGCCGGGGACCGGAGCTTAAAAAACTCAAAAAAATAGCCGGTCCGAACATCGAATTTCTTGGGCGAGTCCCGGATGAGGAGCTGGCCATGCATTATTCCAAGTGCCGAGCCTTTATTTTCCCCCAGGAGGAAGATTTCGGCATCGTTGCGATCGAAGCGATGGCATCGGGGAGGCCGGTAATCGCTTTCAGGGGAGGGGATATCCCTGAGCACATCGAAGAAGGAAAAACAGGAATATTTATCGAGAAGCAGACAGCTGATGATATCATGGAAGCAATCAGAAAATTTGAAAATATGAAATTTGATCCGCATTACATCCGCGCTCAATCATTGAAATTTGACAGGGAGATTTTTAAAGCTAAAATAAGAGAATACGTAGAAGCCGAGGCGGAAAAGCATAAAAATTCATCCGATTGATATGGAAATAAAAGAATACGTCCAAATCATAAAAAAACAAACAGGCTTGTTCCTGGCCGTCATCGCGGCGGCTGTGCTGGCGAGCTTCGCCTATTTTTTTCTACAGCCGGCCTCTTACACGGCTTCGATCATGTTGGATATTGCTCGAGACGGCTCACAAGAGACTGAGGACTATAAATTTGACGATTTTTACCGGATCCAAGCCGATGAGAAATTCGGCGAAACAGTCGTCCAATGGCTGAAAGATCCGGGAGTAAGTTCGGAGATAATTTCAGGATCGGGATTCGACGTGAAAAATTTCAGCTTGCGCGAACTGTCAAAGAGTTTCAAGGCGGAAAGGATTTCTCCTCAGACAGTCGCCGTTTCCTTTTCCTCTCCTGATCCGGAACAGGCAGCAAGGATATCCGCCTCGCTCGTCGATGTTTTGGAGAAAAAAGTGGGAACCTTAAAGGGCGGCGATGAGAAAAA
>DQBY01000037.1 GCA_003534085.1 Candidatus Moraniibacteriota bacterium
ATCACCCTTTTGATTATAAGGATTTTGAAGGCATAATCCCGCCGGGAAATTACGGAGCAGGCACTGTGATGATTTGGGACTGGGGAACCTACCGTACTCCGGAAAATAAAAATATTTCCGAAGGGATAAAAAAAGGCGAGATTAAATTTTTTTTAGAAGGAAAAAAATTGCACGGAGAATTTACTTTAGTCAGATTCAAAAAAGGAGGAGACAATAGCTGGCTCTTGATCAGGAAAAAAACCGCTGAGGGGCACTTAGTGCCTCGCGACCATAACGGCCGAAAGGCACTAAGTGCCCAAAAAGATGTTTCTGCTGTAAGTGGGAAAACTATGGAAGAAATTGCGGGAGGAAATAAAAATCTTGATCTGGAAAATATTTCCGGCGTGAAAAAATCCGATATGCCGGATTTTGTTCGTCCCATGGCAGCAACACTAGTTGAAAAACCTTTCGATAAAAAAGGCTGGATATTTGAAACGAAATGGGACGGGTACAGGGTGATTGCGGTCAAAAAAGGAAAAACCACCAACTTATTTTCAAGGAACAGAAAGAATTTCAATGAACTTTTTTCCCCTATTTTGGAGTCTTTGGAAAAAATTCCGGGCGATTTTATTTTGGATGGCGAGGTCGTGGCGGCGGATCGGCAGGGAAAAACGGATTTCCAGATGCTTCAAAACTATTTGACCGAGCGGAAAGGAGCTTTGATTTTTTACGTCTTCGATATTTTGCATCTGGCCGGCTATGATTTGCAAAAGGTCGAATTGAGAGAGCGGAAAAATATTTTAGAAGAGTTGCTAAGACATTCGATGTCCAATAGCCGCAGCAGCCGAAGGACATCGAATGTCCGAGGAGGCGTACAAAACATAAAAATAAGCGGATATATCGAAGAAAAAGGCGAGAAATTATTTGAAAGCATCAGAAAAACAGGAAGCGAGGGCATCATCGCTAAAAATTTGGACAGCGCATATCAATCAGGGATCAGAAGCCCTGATTGGCTGAAAATAAAAGCAGTCCAGATGCAAGAGGCGGTGATCGCCGGTTTTACCGAGCCGAGAGGCGGAAGAAAAAAATTCGGCGCTTTGATATTGGGAGTTTATGAAAAAGGCGAATTGATCTATGCGGGGCATACCGGTACCGGTTTTTCAGAAAAGACTCTGGATCTGGTTTACGCCAAAATGAAGCCATTGGCGATTTCTAAAAGTGCTTTTAAAAAAGTTCCCAAAACTAACGAGCCGGCCACTTGGCTCAAGCCGGAGTTGGTAGCTGAGATAAAATTTTCAGAATGGACCAATGAAAGCATCATGCGCCATCCTGTTTTTCTGGGTCTTCGAGAAGATAAAAATCCTACAGAAGCGATCCGCGAATCCAGCCTAAAGCCGGGCTTTAGGGAGGGTAAAAATAAAAAATCGGAAATCGAAGTGGAAATTTCCGGAAAGAAATTGAAACTGACCAATCCGGATAAAGTTTATTGGCCGGATGAGGGACACACGAAAGGCGACATGATCGAATATTATCGCAAAGTTTCCAGATACATCCTTCCGCATCTCAAGGACCGGCCGCAGTCGCTCCATCGCTTTCCGGACGGAATTTCCGGCGAGAGTTTTTTTCAGAAGGATATGAAAGATCTTCCTGAATGGGTGGAAACCGTAAAGATACGGTCTGACTCGGGAAAAAGGATGACTAACTACATGCTTTGTCAGGATGAAGCTGCCTTGGTATATATGGCCAATCTGGGAAGCATTGAGATTAATCCTTGGAATTCGCGGGTAAATTCTTTGGATAATCCGGACTATATGGTTTTGGATATCGATCCGGGAGACATTGCTTTCACGGAAACAGTACGCGTGGCGCTGGAAACCAAAAAAGTCCTGGATCAGATCGGAATCAAAGGCTTTTGCAAAACTTCCGGTTCGCGCGGTTTGCATATTTATGTTCCGCTTCGGCCCGGATACGATTACGACCAGGTCAAAGAATTCGCCCGTCTCATTAATATGATAGTTCACGCGCGTCTTCCGGAAACAACCAGTCTGGAACGGAATCCGGAGAAAAGAAAAAAGAAGATATATTTGGATTTTTTGCAAAACCGCAAAGGGCAGACCATGGCCGCTCCGTATTCTTTGCGTCCGAAGCCGGGCGCCACCGTTTCTGCTCCTCTGGAATGGAAAGAGGTCAATCAAAGATTGGATCCGAAAAAATTCAACATCAAAACTATTTTCAAAAGATTGGAAAAAAAAGGCGATCTGTGGAAAGGAATGTTGAAAGAGGGAGATGATCTGAGCAAGGCTTTGGAAAAAATAAAAATAATTTTAAAGAAAGGATAAAGCTGGTTTTTTTAGAATACATCCGTGATCTTTTTGTAATAAAATTGATACGAATAAATTAAAATTTAAGGATAAAAAATATGGCGCGCTATGGCAAAAAAGCTCAGAGCAGCGTGAAAGAATCGATGCGCAAAATGAAAGAAGGAAAATTGAAGTCAGGGAAGAGCGGGAAAAAAGTGAAAAGCAGAAAACAGGCGATCGCCATCGGACTTTCCGAAGCGCGAAAAAAAGACGCCAAAGTTCCGCCGAAAAGAAATGAACATTAATAGTCGGAATATTTGGGCAGGTCAGGTGTCTTATTGAATGATAAGTAATAACAATAAACGTATGGCACTTGTAATTTCATGGCTCATCTCGGCGGTCGTAATTCTTTTGGCTTCTTATCTTTTACCGGGAATTTCAATTGCCGGGTTTGTGACGGCGCTGATCGTGGCTTTGGTTTTAGGGTTGGTAAATGCTTTCATAAAACCGATTCTTTTGATCCTCACTTTGCCGATCAATATCTTAACCCTTGGTTTATTCACCTTAGTCATCAATGCAGTTCTTATTCTTTTGGTGGCGGCCATCGTTCCCGGCTTCCAGGTCGCCGGTTTTATCTGGGCGCTTTTGTTCGGACTTATCCTTTCAGCGGTCATGTATCTCGTCGGGAAAGTGGATACAGTAAGATAATAATATGGATAGAGAATTTCAACATTATGACAGGGGATCGAGATCTCGTCCTTTGTATCGCGGGACTAGGGCCGTTTGGTATATAGCCGGGATATTGGAAACGATTCTGGCTTTTCGATTCGCTTTGAAATTGTTGGGCGCCAACCCGGCGGCCGGTTTTACTAGATTTATTTATGCTTTGTCGGAACCTTTCGTGGCTCCTTTCTTGAACGTATTCGGCATAAGCCGGGTAGAGAGGAGCATATTTGAATGGCCGACTCTTTTGGCTATGTTTGTATATTGGCTGATCGCTTTGGGGATCGCCAAACTTTTGATCATGAGCCGGCCTGTTTCTGACGAAGAGGCGGAGCGGAAATTGGACAGAGAAGACCAGCGATAAAAATAAATTTATGGGAGTGAATATTTTCGATTCCTCGATCCAAAAGACCAATCTGTTGCTCAAAGAAATCGAGCATGAATTAGGCTGGGAAGGGAAAGAGCTTTGGGCGTACAAGCTTTTGCGGGCGGTGCTTCATGCTTTGCGCGACAGGCTGACGGTTGAAGAAGCGGCCGATCTCGGAGCCCAGCTACCGATGGTTGTCAGAGGTTTTTATTATGAAGGATGGAGGCCGGCAAACCTTCCGATAAAATTCAAAAAAGAAGAGTTCTTGGAAGAAATTCAAAAAAACCTCACTTTTCCCTCTGAGCGGGCGATAGAGGAGTTGGTGCGCCCATGTTTCAAGGTTCTTGAAAAACATATGGCGGGAGAGATGAAAAGCTTGCAATCGATTCTTCCGAAAAATTTCCATGACTTGTTCTGATCGGCGAGGCGAAAAATAGCCTGCCGGCATAATAATTTTTAATTCACGACCGATGAAAAACTGGATCATTGTTTTGATGCTACTGGCGATAATTTTGGCAATCATACTTTATGTCTTGAATCGGAGAAATCCGACAGAAATATCTCCTCCATATGAAACGGCAGAAGATGTTTTTTCGCGTGACAGTTTCAGCCAAAAAATTTACAATTAAGCCCGGCTTATATAAATGACAAAAATCATCAACCAAAAAAAAAGTAAAATTAATATGCGCGGCAAAAAAGAAATCCCGCTTGATCTGAAAAACCCTGAATATCTGTTGGCGATTTTCAGGGATCAGCTCATAGGCCAGAAGAATTATAAAAAAAAGAAAAGGGATTTCCGGGAAAGAAGAAAGCAGTACAAGGATTTGTGGGACAATTCCCCTGTCGCGTATCACATCCTGGATACGGAAGGAAAAATCATACACGCGAATAAAGCCGAGGCGAGGATGCTCGGGCACCCCAGGAAAGAAATTATTGGAAGATCAATCTTCGATTTTATCCTGCCTCGGCAGCGGCAGGAGGCTGAAAAAAGATACAAGTTGAAATTGGAGGGCATGATTGTGCCTAAAAAAGAAAACAGGATTTATGTCCGCAAGGATGGAAGCCGTTTTTATGTTTCCTTGGATGATGTTTTGGAAAAAAACGAATCGGGGGAGGTGATAGGCGTCCGGACGACCATGACCGACATAACATACAGGAAAAAAGCTGATGATTTTGCGAAAAGAGCGAGAAAAGCAGAGGAGCATCTGTTGGAGTCATACAAGCATCTTGGAATGATGAATCGAAAAATCCCGATCCTTTTGGAGCTGACGGACGGGCACAAGAAGAAAGGGGAAATTACAAAATATATCGCGACTTCCGCAATAAGCCTTTCGGGAGCAACATTCGGCGCTCTATTTTTGTGCGATGATGAAAAAATCATCCAT
>DQBY01000114.1 GCA_003534085.1 Candidatus Moraniibacteriota bacterium
GGAATTTTCCTCCGGACCGGAGTCCTTTTTCCAGCTTCTCAATCGCCTCCGGCTGATCCCCTGCTGGTTTATATTTTGATGAAATTTCGAATCTCATAGATAGATATACTACAACAATACCACCGGATTGTCCAAAGAAAAACCATCTCCTAGAAAAATATAAAAGAGCAGATCATGTAGTAATAAGGAAGTAAAAAATAAGCCAAAATGATGAAAATAGCCCAAATCGCCCCTATTATAGAAAGCATTCCGCCCAAGAGATATGGCGGAACGGAAAGGGTCATCCATGAGCTCACAGAAGAACTGGTGAAGCGGGGACACGAGGTCACTCTGTTTGCCAGCGGAGACTCCAAGACTTCTGCCAAATTGGTGTCCATCTTTCCGGAAGCCTTGAGGAACAAAAAAATAAAAAACATGTCATTTATAAATGCCATGAGCGTCCAGCATATCGGCATGGCATATAGACAGCAAAACGAATTTGACATCATCCATGATCACAACGCCACCATGAGCCTAGCCGTGGCCCATAACGCCCGCCGTCCGGTGGTCGTGACTTATCACGGTCCATATAATGAAGAGATTTCGGAAGTTTTCAGAAAATTAAACCGGCCCTATGTCGTTTCCATTTCAAAATCGCAAGTAAAAAATGCCGAAAACATAAATCACGCCGGCACGGTTTACAACGGACTGAGCATGGAGCATTTCCCTTTTTCAGATACGCATGACGGATACCTTTTGTTCGTCGGAAGAATCTCCATGGAAAAAGGCCTCCATCACGCGATTGCCGCCGCGCTGGAACTGGATCTTCCCCTTTTGATCGCAGCCAAACTTGATCCGGTCGACCTTGGTTATTTCAACGATTACATCCTACCCTTCCTTTCGGAAAGCATCCGTTGGGTCGGAGAAGTCAATGAAGAAGAACGGAACCGGCTGATGAGCAAAGCGATGTGTTTCCTGCACCCGATCACCTGGCCGGAACCGTTCGGGCTCACCCTGATCGAATCGATGGCATGCGGATGTCCGGTCATCGCGATCGGCAAAGGCTCCATCCCGGAAATAATCTTGGACGGAAAAACCGGCTTTGTCATTTCCGAACCGGAAGAGATGATTTCAAAAATACAAAAAATAGATACCATAAAAAGAGAAGACTGCCGGAAACACGCCTTGGAAAATTTCAGCGCGAAAAAGATGGCGGACGGATATGAAAAAATTTATGAAAAAATATTAGCTGAAAAAAATATATGAAAAAGAAATTGGACTATTTCCATAATCTAGGGAAATCAGTCCTTAAGTCTTTAGAAGTTCCCGATGGGATCCTTGCTTCGGGCGAACATATTTACAGCTGCATCTTCGGACGCGATTCCTTGATCACGGCGCTCAAGCTTTTGCGGGCTTACCGATCGGATCCCGATCTTTATTATCTCGAACTCACCAAAAAGATATTAAACGGGCTGGCAAAGTTGCAAGGCTCGGAAGTAAACATCGAATCCGGAGAAGAGCCCGGAAAGATGATTCATGAATTCCGCATCACCGGACACGAACGCCTCACCCAAAGCATCCCTCCATGGTATCAATATCCGGACGGAACGATGCGGAATTTCGACACGGTCGACGCGACGCCTCTCTTCCTGATCACGACTTATCGCTTTTATCAAAGAAGCGGCGACCACGCCTTCATCGCTCAGATCGAAGAAAATATAAAAATGGCCTTGGTCTGGATTTTGGAATACGGCGACAAAAACGGTGACGGCTTCATCAATTACCAGACGCCTCCGGAAAGAAAAAGCGGCGGACTGTTGGTCCACAACTGGATGGACAGCTCGGAAGCGGTTTTTCATGAGGATGAAAAATTGGAAATCATTTTTCCGATAGCTCCGGCCGAAGCGCAAGCGTATTCATATCTGGCACTCAAATTATGGGCTCCGTATTTTTCTGAAAGAGATAAAAAGTTTTCCCAAAAACTGATTGCCAGAGCCGATGACCTGAAAAAAAATTTTAATAAAGAATTTGTCCTGGCCAACCGTCCGGAACAATTTGCCCTAGCTCACAGCCTGGACGGAAAAGGGAATCCGCTGGCTTCGATGCGTTCCACGGCCGGACACATCCTTTGGGCCTGCCTCAATCCGATCGATGATGGAAAAACAGACTGCATCCTGGAAGAAAAATATGTTCCCGCCCTAGTCCGAAGTCTTTTTGATCCGGATTTGTTTGAGGAAAATGCCGGCATCAGGACTTTAAGCAAAAAATCCCGCTCCTTTGATCCGCTCAGCTATCATAACGGATCGATCTGGCCGCATGACAATTCCATCATCGCCGAAGGTCTGGAAAATCTAGGCTATGTCGGAGGAGCCAGAAATATCCGAAAAGCTATTTTCAAAGCGTTCGATCATTTCAAAACTCCGATCGAACTTTTCGTCTACTGGAACGGAGAATACCGGGAATACAAATCTCCCGGCGGACAGATCGGCTGCCGCAACCAAGCCTGGAGCGCCGCGGCCATGATCGCAGATTCTTTAGCGCTCAAAAAACCTGCTAAATAACTTTTTGAAATTTTATCCTAATTGCAATTAATTGTGATATAATTTAAGTATGCCAAAGAAGACAAAAGCTGAAAAAAGAGACAAGAAGAAAAAACCGAAAATGAAAATTTCCGGGAAAAAAGTTTTTGGTCTGAAAGAAATAATTTTAAAAAAGAGCTCAAATAAGCGCTGAATCGACTTTTCTCATTGACCCAGCACTAACTTTGCATCTTTAATCAAGTTTCGCTATAAATTAAGATTAGAAATAACTGATTTTTTAAATATTTTCTAAGAAATTTAATCAATTAATCTTCCATGCAAAGTTAGTGCTGGGTTGACTACAGCCGACCCTCATGCTAATCTGTTATAAGTTTTAAAAGGGGGAACCAATAAAACTATGCGCCTAATTTTTCGAATTTTGGCCAATGCGGCAGCTATCCTGATTGCCGTTAAAGTCGTTCCCGGATTCATTTTTACCGGAACTCCCGTGGAACTGCTGATAGCCGGAGCCGTACTGGGATTGATCAATGCTCTGATTAAACCGATCATCCAGCTCATAGCTCTGCCAGTCATCTTCCTGACGCTTGGATTTTTCAATATCATAATCAATATCGCCCTTCTGCTTCTGGCCGCGAAATTCCTGCCATATCTCAAAATCGAAACGTTTCTGGCGGCATTCCTGGGAGTAGTTATTCTGGCCATAATGAACCACCTTGTGACTAAGTTAAATAGACATGGTGATATAAATAAATTCTAAATTACGAACGTACGAATTTGTCGAAAGTACGAAAATAATAGAAAATTTCGTGTTTCGTATTTTCGTTTAATTCGTATTTTCGTAAATTAGAAATAATATTAAAATCATGAAAATAATAAACATCGCAGAAATCATCGTCTCAATCCTTCTGATAATTTCCATCCTCCTGCAGAACAAAGGAGCGGGACTCTCCTCGACCTTCGGAGGAGATTTCGGAGGATATTACAGCAAGCGCGGTTTTGAAAAATTCCTGGTTCGTTTTTCCATCTTCCTGGCAATCATATTCATATTTTTAGCTGTTGCCAATCTGCTTCTGACCAGCAATCCGTCTTAATCAGTATTTCAAACATATTCGCAACTATCCAGACAACAAAAAATATTCTCTGAAAAAATGGATGCGCGCCTTTCAATTTTTCAGCATAAAAGAAAAGGTTCTTTTTAACGGCCTTCTCATCATCCTTGTCGGATCAGTCATCGGATGGGGGCTGCTTTTTTATCATTCCAAAACAAAAGCCGTAGCTAATTATGGAGGAGAATACATCGAAGGGATCGTCGGCCAGCCTCTCCATATCAATCCGATCATTGCCCAGTCTAATAACGCGGATGAGGACCTGGCTCAGCTCATTTTCAACGGACTCTTGAAATATGACAGCCGAGGCAACCTCGTTCCCGACCTGGCTGAAAGATATGAACTTTCCGAAGACAAAAAAACCTATACTTTTTATTTAAAAGAAGATGTCGTATGGCACGACGGAAAGCCGTTCACGGCTGTCGATGTCCTATATACGGCCAATTTGATTTCGGATCCGGCTTACAAGAGTCCCCTTCGCGCCAATTGGCATGAAGTCTCGGCTGAAATGACGGATGAATTTACCATAAAGTTTGAAATTCAAAATCAATACGTAGGATTTCCCAACAATCTGACTTTCGGAATCTTGCCGAAGCATATCTGGGAGTCCGTAAATCCGGACAAATTCACTCTCACCGACCTCAACCTCAGCCCGATCGGAACCGGACCGTACAAATATAATTATTTCCAGAAAGACTCGAACGGAAATATCATTTCTTATAAGCTGGTTGCCAACCCGAACTATTTCGCAGGCAAGCCGTACATATCCAAGATCACTTTCAATTTCTATCTGGATGATGATTCTGCTCTCAAAGCTTACAACACGAAAGAAATTATGGGGATAAATAGCATAACTCCCCGGCGCATTTCAGACATCAAGCTGATTCAGAGCACCGCGGTGCATAAATTCGACATTCCGACTTATTTCGCCGTTTTTTTCAATCAGAACAAAAGCGTCCCTCTGGCAAACGACGAGGTGCGCCTGGCTCTTTCATATGCGACTGACAGAAAATCACTCATCGATTCCATCTTCGGAGGAAATGGGAGCGAAGTGTTTTCTCCTTTTCTGAAGAATATGATCGGGTATTCCGAAGATGCCGCCAAGCACGGATTCGATCCGGACAAGGCAAACAAGATCCTTGAGGATAACGGCTGGAAAACAGGAGAAGATGGCATCCGCAGCAAAGACGGATTCGACCTTGAATTCACTCTGACCACGACCGACTGGAAAGAACTTTATGATACGGCCGGAATATTGAAGGAACAATGGGAAAAACTTGGAGCCCGAGTGAACGTGCATACTTATTCCATTTCCGACATCCAACAGAACCATATCCGTCCTCGAGAATATGACGCTCTGCTTTTCGGACAGGTGCTGGGCGCGGATCCCGACCCTTATTCTTTCTGGAATTCCAACCAAAAAAAAGGCGCCGGCTTGAATCTGGCTCTTTTCGGAGATTCCGAAACGGATAAATTGATCGACGACGGCCGCATCGAATTTGACGCTGAAAAAAGAGCTGCTATCTACAAAGAATTCCAAAAGAAATTGTCCAAAGAAATACCGGCAGTCTTCCTGTACAGCCGCGCATATATCTATCCGCTGAACAAAAAAGTTCAGGGAGTAGGAATAGAAAATCTGATCTCCCCCTCCAAGCGCTTCTCGGACGTGAACCATTGGTATATCAAAACAAAGAGAATCAAAAAATAATTTTTCGCGTATCGCATAACGCATAACTCGCATCGTGTATTTGCATAAAATATGCGACGTACGATTTGCGATATACGATATGCGATCCACGAAAATATGAAAATCGATTTCACAAACGTTCCCAAACATTACGCGGCGAGGACGCATGAAAAAATGCAGGAAGTCCTGATGGATCCGCAAGGAATCGGACCCGCTGTCCATTACTACATGATCCGTGGCGGAAGCGATCAAAAAAATATCACTGTCTGGGAACCGGGAACGATTTCCGGAGAATACATCAAGACCTACGGACATTATCATGTCGGAGATCTCTCTGAAACTTATTGGATAACCTATGGCCAAGGCATAGCACTGCTTCAAAAACTGGCTGAAGATGAAAACGGCAATATAATCCCAGATACAGTTTCCGAATTCAAAGCCGTCCCGGTCAAAGCCGGAGACGAAATTTTTATGCCTGCCAAATTCGGACACTTGGTCGTCAACACCGGAAAAACATATTTCGCCACGGCTGACGACAGCCCGGTATATTTCGACGATCCGGATCCGGCCGGACTGCCGGGGCATGCGGACTACAAGCCTGTCCAAGACATGCAAGGATTCGCATACTATGTTGTCGAACACGAAGGCAAACCGGCTCTCAAAAAAAATCCTCATTATAAAGCTATTCGAAAAGAAGACTTGGGCGGTTTGCCAGTAGTCGACTAATTTAAAAATATGAAAAGCACAAAAGGCATGAAAACGAAGAATAAAAAAGTTGTAGTAGCAGTCAGCGGAGGCTTTGATCCGATCCATATCGGACATGTCCGAATGTTTGAAGAAGCCAAAAAATTAGGCACTCACCTACTGGTGATCATCAACAATGACAACTGGCTGCACCAAAAAAAGCAGCATATTTTTATGCCTGATTCTGAAAGAAAAGCAGTTATTGCCGCGCTCAAGCCGGTAGACAAAGTTGTTCTGACCGGACACAAAAAAAATCCTTCTGACATGAGCGTCTGCGCCGAGCTTATCAAATACAAGCCGGACATTTTTGCCAATGGCGGAGACAGAAAAAAGAACAATATCCCAGAGGTTCCGGCCTGTAAAGAAATCGGCTGCCAGATGGCTTTTAATGTCGGCAAAGGCGGCAAGGTCCAATCCAGCTCTTGGCTTTTGGAAAAATACGTGAAAAAGGCCAGTGATAAATCTGAAAACCGTCCTTGGGGCAAATTCGAAGTTTTTATCGACGATTTTAACCATAAGGTAAAAAAGCTCACTGTTTTCCCGGGCGCCAGTTTAAGCCTGCAATCACATAAGCGGCGCGCGGAGCACTGGGTGGTCGTTAAAGGAACGGCCAAGGTCGTCAACGGAGAAAATATCCTGACGCTTCATGAAAATGAAAGCACTTACATTTCCGCGCAATCAAAACATCAACTTTCCAATCCAACAAAGGAAAACCTCGAGATAATTGAAGTGCAAACCGGAGATTATTTCGGAGAAGACGACATCGTGCGCTACGAAGACAAGTACGGCAGGCATACCGGAGTAGCCGCGGCTTGATCAAACCGGGCTTGACCCAGCACTAACTTTCGCCTTGTTTTATGTTTACGTATATTTTTACGTGCCTACATTCTAGCCTGAACTGCAAT
>DQBY01000093.1 GCA_003534085.1 Candidatus Moraniibacteriota bacterium
AAAACTGAGGATTCCCAGCGCGGCTGCCGGAATCAGATACATCGCATTGATTCCCCATTTGTCTGAGAGCCAGCGGCAAAGGGGCATTTTTCCGCTGTATTTTTTTTCTAAAAAATTGAAAAAATTCCAGGAAAATAGCAAAAAAACCGGAAAAAACATGGCATACATCCGGATTCTGCGGTCAAATTCGATTCCGGCGATGCTGATAGCGAAAAGAAACGCGCTTAAAAGTCCGATTTCCTTCTTTCCGCTGAAGCGCCATCCGGCAAAAAACATCAGTATTATCGTGAATATTCCCCAGAGCGCGCTCACGCTTCGGGCTGTCGCTTCGGTCGGAGGGAAAAATTTGAAGGTTTGAGCGACTTGCCAGCGATATATCCAGGCGCGCTGGTCGCTCGGATCATTCACTCTTTCCGCCGGTTTCCCCAGGTTGAAATCCCAAGCCTTCCATTCTCCGGTCTGATGGTATCCATAGCTCGCGTTTATGTCCAGAAATTCATCGGCCACGAAAGAATTGTTTCCAAGTTTATAAAACCGCAGGAAAGATCCCAGCAAAACGATTGCGGCGAGGATGAGAATCAGATTTCTTTTTGTCATATAATTTACCTAAATTTTAAATTTCATTGATAGGATTTTCTATAACTATTGCCTCTTGCGAAATCTTGCCTGTTTTTTCAACGGCCTTTCCGGCAAAATCAAATCCTTTCAGGAATATGTTTTGGGTTTTGGCGCCCTTGAACGATATGCATGTCTCGATATTTCCCGTACAGCCGGAACCTTCTATGCGGATGTTTTTTCCGTTTTCAATTTCGAATACCGGGTTTTGGCTCGCAACGACCCGGATGTTTTTTAAAGTCGCGTTTCGCGCGTTCTTGAAGTTGATCGCCTTGTAAGCCGAAGAAAATGTTATATTTTCAAAGGTGAGATTCTCCATTACGGAATTAGTCAATCCGTCTATCTTAATGACTGCTTTTTTGATGTCGCTTCCGTAAATATTGCCGATGTAGATATTTTTCAGGTCAGGCTTGTTAGAGATGTTTGTCCGGAGCGGCGAGCTGTAGGAAAAATTTATGTCGATCGCGTCGCTGGAGATGTTTACCATCTCTATGTTTGAAACGCGTATATTTTCTACGAATCCGCCGCGGCTCTTGGTGGATTTTATGCGAAAGCCGTGCCGGGTGTTTTTAAAGCTGCTGTCATAGATATAAACATTTCGCACTCCTCCCGACATTTCGCTGCCGATGGAAACTCCGCCATGCCCTTTGATGACAGTTATGTTGCGGATCAGGATGTTTTCTGAAGGCCTTGCCACTCTCCATCCGTCTTCTTCCAGGCCGGACTTGATAACTATGGCGTCATCCCCTGTTGAAATGTCGCAATTTTCGATGATTACGTTTTTTGACGAATCGATCACGATTCCGTCCGTATTTCCGCTCCACGTATCGATTGTGAGATTCCGAGCGACAAAGTTTTCAACATACACCGGATGGATGGTCCAGATCGGTCCGTTTTCAACCGTAAAGCCGTCCAGAAGAATATCTTTGGAATTGACGAACTGGATGAAAGACGGCCGCAATCCCGGCTCATTGTCTCCAAAGAGTCTTTCTTCGGGCGAGATTCCCTCCCGCACCATGGCATAAAGATTTTTTCTGGCAGTCTGGAAATTTCCCTCACCGGTCCAATCATCCCGGAATTCGCCGCTGCCGATCAATTTTCCTTTTCCGGTAATGGCGATGTCATGGCTGTCTTTTGCGTATATCAACGGGGAAAAATTATAAAATTCCATCCCTTGGAATCTGGTAAAGACGACCGGCAGATAATCATTCAGGTCAGTGCTGAAAATTATCTCCGAACCGTCTTCAAGATGAAGGTCAATATTGCTTTTCAGATTGATCGCTCCGGAAAGCCATTGGCCGGCCGGAATAATGACGGTTCCGCCTCCTTTTTGATGGCAATCGACGATGGCGTTGTTGATGGCTCGTGTCGACTTTTCCTCCGTTCCTTCAACGGCCCCGTAATCGCGGATGTCGCAGATCTTTTCCGGAAATTCAGGAAGAACGACCTGATCGGTAAATCCCGGCAATGAGAATTCAGCTTTCCGTTCAAGTTTTTCTTGCTTTGGCATCTTCGTCCATCCAAAAATCAGCAAAACGATCATCGCTAAAAAAATCAGGCCGGTTGTTGAAACTTTTTTATTAAGCATAATGATTTGTTAATAAATATTTATTTTTCCTCGATGCGGACAGTCCTATACTTGCCGTTTTTCCCTAAATAAGTCACATCAACATCTATTTCATCGTCTTGGGAAATTTTTATGTTCGCGAAAGTTCCTTGGTAGTCAGGGTTTTTTACCACTCCGGGAATGACGTAATATCTTACGCCGTCGGTTTTTTCATAATATAAGTCCTCGATGTGCCCGGCGAAGACGGCTAAGACATTGTTTTCCGAAAATAACCGCTGAAGCTCCTTGGCATTCTTGAGCAGTCCTGAATTATTTCGGCTCTCTATCCCTCGAAGAGAAANNTGGACGAAAACTATCTTCTTTTCCGGACCGGCCAGCTGTTTTTCTAGCCATGAAATTTCTTTGTCGGAAACATTCCCTCGCGTAAATCCGTTGCTCGGAAACACGTCTTTTCCTCCGGAATCGAAATTGCTATCCAGGAGAATCACTTTATGATTTTTGATCATAATCGCCTTATGCGTGTAATCAATTTTCAAAGCCTGTTGCCATTGGACTTTGGTGACCGCTCGCAGGTCGTGGTTTCCTATATTCCAATACTTGGGAATGGCGCTCCGGTCGAATATTGTTTTGAGAAGCCTTAGTTCTTCCATTCCTGTTCGCGCCGGCAGTTTTGTCCCCTCGATCGCGTCTCCGTTTATGATTATGGCATCGGAACCGAACGAATCGTTCGTCTCTTCCACAAATTTATTGACCCGGTCGATAAAAACGTCAAAAAGCTGGAGCTTGTTGCCTGTTTCGGGATACGATTTGGCATGGATGTCGGTGATAAGTCCGATGCGGAGCTCGCTCGGATGAGTTTTTGCCGGAGAAAGAAACAAGAGAGCGGCCTTCTCCGCCGGATTTTTTTCAAGGTTCATTTCATCGGATTCATCTTTCGGATCCAGTTGTTCCAAATCGTCTTCAATCGCTTTTTCTTCCGTTTCTTCTTCAATTTCGTCCAGATTTTCCTCGCTGAAAATGATTTCAACCTCCAATTCGGAATCATTTTCATTTTTTGATCCGGACGTTCCGGAGCCGTCCTTAAAGACTCCCGACACAAAGGTAAAAATAATGATTCCAGACAGAATTACGAGCGCAAAGTATAAAAATTTTTTGTAATTTGTTTTTTTACTCATCCTGATTTAAAAGGAATTATTCTCATCTTCATCTTCCGGTTCTTCCTCGGCATCGATATCGACGGATACGGATTTTTGTCCGAACACTTCATTCCAGATGAATCTTTTCGGAACTCCGGGAGCGCTGTCGCCGGTTTCTTTTATCTTTATGATTTGTTCGTCCGAGGTGATCGCTTCGATTTTTGGGACGATCCGGAAAAATGTCAGCGTGCCGAATTCTTCCCGGTCAGTGATATTATAACGCGCCTCGAATTTGGCAAGCTCTTTTTCGATGTTGGAAAGCGCCGGCAAGATAAGGAAATAATTTCCTTTGGCATAGGTTTCACTGCTGTTGGCGCTGAAGCCGGTTCCCCTCGGGATGTCTCTTTGGTCGAGATGGTAAAGGAAAGATCGGCGATAATGCGGGCTGCTCAGAAGATAAACGGGATAGTTGTTCTCGCGATATATCGCTTCGATATGGTCCATTATGACATTTTGCTGAAAAAGAGTGACACGGTAATTTTCTTTTAGGATCCTGTCAGTGTCCGTTTTGAAGGCGACATCCGGAGCGGAAGCAAGTTCTGCGAATCTTTCTTTTGTTTCCGACAGGTTGGAAAAAACGATCAAGGAGACCGCGATAAAAGCTGTTATCCTAAAAATATCCGTCTTTAGCTTATCTTTTAAAAATTCAAGCATAAAGCCGGCGAATATGAACGGCACTCCCGCGATCAGCAGAAAAAAACGCGGCGCTAACTTGGAAGAAAGCGGCACGAAAAGGGCGAACATGACTGAAATCCAGATCGCGGATAAGATCAAAAAATCTTTTTTACTCCCCTTTTCGGAGCGGAAAATATTTCGCGCCAAAAGGATCAGGCCGGCGGAAAAAAACAGCAATCCGACAGCCCCCAGAGGAAGCCGGTCCCGGCAGGACTGGTCGCATACGATGTCTATTTCTGAAAAATTTTCACTCTGCTTCAGCTTGGGAAGCTCCGCTTTTCTCTGGCCTGTCAGCAGGAGGAGATGAGCAATCGAATTTTCCGCGTAGCTTCTGGATACTTTTTCCAGCAGGGATCCGCTTTCCCGAGAAGATTTTTCAGAAGCGACTTCCGTGAGCTGTCCAATATTTTTTCCTCCGGTCTTGATGTCATTTATGATGGCCGGGGAATACAGGAACACAACGATCAAGATGGCGCCTGTCCAGTACGCGAAGCTGACGCGAGGCCTTTTCAGCAAAAGAAATATTATAGATATGACAGGGACTGAAACCATCGCCAAAAAATGCAATTGGGTGGCGATTCCGGCCGAAAAAGCCAGGATCAAGAGCCATATCCCCTTTCGTTTCCCGTCCGCCTCAGCCATTTTCAGAAGGGACAGAAATGACAGCAGGATGAACAAAGGAAGCGAGTTCGGATTCCAGCTGAAACGGGAATACATCACCAAAAAGAGAGAGGTTGAAAAAAGGAGCAGCAGGATGAGAGAAATGTTTTTTTCAAAATATTGCCGGACAAAAAAATAAAAAACAGGCATAGCTAATACTCCGAACAGCATGATCAGGAAAGCCATTCCTGCCGGAGTATTGCCGAACGCCAAGGCGCTGACATAGTTGAAATAATAAAAGATGGGGCCGAGGCGCAAGAAGCTGCCGGCCGCTTTCGGTCCGAGAAGAGGGAGATTTCCTGCCCCGTCTTCGACGGCTGCGCTGATTATGCGGGCGTCCCTGGACTGATCCAGTTCGAAATGGAGCCAGTCCGAGAAGCTATAAGCGCGTAAAAAAAAGCCAAGCAGGATGATTGCCGCGGCTATGAACAGAAATTTATGTTTTTTGAAAAATTCGATCCCTTTATTTTTCGGCACAATTGTTGTAAAATCAAATTATGCTGACATAATAGCATAAATCGGCATATTTAGGAACTTGTTAATTTTTCCCTATATATGGACAAATCGGCAGTATCGAAAAAAACAAGAAAAACTCTTCTTTGGGCGTTTTTGGCCTTCCTTCCTTTTGCGGCCGCCGGATTTTTGGTTTATACGGTCTTTTCGCCCGAATTCGGCACTGAAATCCCCAGAAAATATTTTTATTTCATATTTTTGGTTTCGATAATTTTTTCCAAAGCTCTTTTGTTCCGCTTTTCCAAGGGAAGAGGTTTTGCTTCTTTGCTAGGCACGGCGCTTCTTGTATTTTTGCCGGCTCAGGTCGTCTTGTCGCTGGCTCTCTATAGAGATGCTTTGAGCTTTCATCCTTTTATCTATCTTTTCTCAAGCGCGTATCTGATAAGCTTTTTTGTTTTTGCGGTTTTGAAGCATAGGAACGTCCGCGGACGGGAGAATCTTCCGGTGGCGGAAAAAAAGCCGCTTTTTGAAAAAAACGGCCTGATCGGATTGTTTTTTTCATTCATTGTCGCGGGAATTTTTCTGATTTTCGGATTGTCCGATCTTGGAAAGTTTGCGGCTGTGGATGAACCGCTCTGGACTTTTGACCGGATTCCGAAATACTGGAACAATGTCGCGGATGGAGAATTCAAAAAAACGATGATCAGCGACAAACCCGGCGTGACGGTGGCGATCCTTTCCGGACCGGCTCTTAATTTTTTGGATCCTAAAGAATACCGGACCGAACGGGAAGACGGATATCTCGTCAATCCGAAAAATGATTTTGAAAGGTTCAATTTCCTGTTCCGTTTCCCGATCCTTCTTTTCAGCGCCCTGATGATCCCTTTTTTCTATCTCCTGACGCTCAAGTTGTCAGACATGCGGACTGCCTTGTTCGCCTCGATTTTTATCGGTCTTTCGCCGATACTGTTGGGAATTTCCACGATTGTGAATCCGGATTCCCTGCTCTGGATTTTCCTCCCCCTTTCCATGCTTGGCTATTTTGCCTATTTGAAAGAAAACCGCAATATTTTATATCTTTTTATGGCCGGTATCCTGATGGGATTCGGACTTTTGACAAAATACATCACCAATATTTTGGCGATTTATTTTTTACTCATAATTTTTGCCGAACTGGCATTTGCCGAAAAGAGCAGCCGCGCGGAATTTAACCGGAATTTCCGATCTTTGCTGGCGGATTATCTGATGCTTATCCTGACTGCCTTGATAACAGCCTTCCTCTTTTTGCCGGCGGCCTGGATAAATCCCGCCCGCCTTCTTCAGATCACTATCTGGTCGGAAGCCTTCCAAAAGATCTGGCCATTTTTCGCGATCGGGCTGGCCGCGATCTTTTCGGAAGCTTTTGTCTTCAAAAGCCGGTTGTCATATCCGTTTTTTGATCTCGTTTCCCGGAAGAAAATCTGGCTGATCAGAAAGACGGGTTTTTTCTTCCTGCTTTTTTCCGTATTCTCCATCGCCAACACGTATCTGGGCATGAAGTGGTATGATTTCGAATCGATAATCGCTTCTCCGAAAACATCTTCTCTTTTGAACAGCTTTTTCGGATTTTTTATCGCTAACTTCTATTCCCTGGTTTTTGGGATCGCTCCGTTAATTCTCCTTTTGATTTTTTACGCGGCCGGTAAAAATATTTTTGCAAAAGATCAGAATTCCGCCCAAAAGTGGACGGCCTATCTTTTCATTTTTATTTTTATCTATTATTTCGCTTCGGCGATGAGCCTGGTCAGCGCGACAGTCCGATATCAGATCGTCATTTTCCCGATCGCTTTCACCATTGCCGCTTTCGGAGCGTCTTCATTGCTCGACGGGCTGAAGTTGAAAAATAGTCGGATGGCTTATGGCGCCGCTCTGGTTTTTTTCATTGCCGGCATTTTCAGCCTGAATTCGATCAAGCCTCATTATTTCAGTTACGCGTCCGATCTCCTGCCAAAAAATTATGTCCTGAACTACAAGGATATGGGAGATGGCAGTTATGAGGCGGCGGAATTCATAAACAGCCGGGAGGGAGCGGAAGATCTGCGGGTCTGGACCGACAAGCGCGGCGTCTGTTATTTCATCAAAGGAAAGTGCGCCACTGACATCGAATTCAAGGAGGATCTTCAGTTCGATTATTTCGTGATTTCGGCCGGGCGCAAGAACCGCATCCAGCGTCTTTCTTCTACTCGCGGCAGCCGGAGCGTTTATCCGATGGATCTGAAAAAATTGTATGAAGCGGAAAAGTTAGTATTCACTTTGGAAATAGGCGGCCGTCCGAACAATTTTGTCCGCGTCATTTCTTCACAAGACATTTCATTGAAATAATGACTTATGCGTTTGGTTGCGACA
>DQBY01000016.1 GCA_003534085.1 Candidatus Moraniibacteriota bacterium
AAATAAAGGGCATAAACGCCGAGCACGATCGCAACCAGCATCCACTGGGTTCCGGCCAGATACAGTTCCATTTTTCCGACAGAAACAAGAGCAGAAAGAATGACAGCGAGAACCGAAAGAATGACCAAAATGTCTGATTTGTTTTTCATAAAAACACCTCGCTTTCTATTTTGTCCGCCCCTATCCGGATTTACCTCTCGCCGATCTTTTATTTTTAAAAATAATCATCAGCGAGCGGGTTTATTTTTCTATCTAAATAATACCACATTTAGCCGTCACCCGAAATACCTCCTAAAACAGCCGTAAGACCCTTTCGGGTTATTTCAAAATAATCATCGCCTTTCTGCCCTGTTCGATTTTTTTCTTGTCTCCCGGAAAATCATGGATCGCGCCGTATAGAATATCCAGGTCATATCTGTATCCCTCCCCTCTTCTTGTTCCCGGATCATTGACGATGATCGTATCGCCGTCATATCCTTTTAAAACAAGCGCGTGATAAAGCGGGCCTGGCGCAGTAAAATTCGGATTGCCAAGCAGCCTTCCTGCTGCCGGAACAATGATCGGCTTTCCTTTTGCCAGATATTTCTTGATGTCTTCTTTTTCAAAATCGTATATGATTTTCAAATTTTTTATCCCGTAAAATCCTTCAGCGATCTTCACCATTTCCTCGGCGTCGCTATCTTCATAATGGCCGAGATTCTTATTTTCGTAATGGATCATGGCCAAAATTTCCCTCTCGGCAATTTCAGGAGTCAGCGGTTTTTTATCCAGATAATATTTCAGCATGATGATGGAAGCTTCTTCGCAAGCTTCCTGGTGATAGGGATCCCACTTGCCAAACGGAGCTTGAGAAGTGAACGGGACGTCTATGGAAATTTTTTCCGGCAGCTCCTCTTCCTCCACCCTTATCTCAGGAAAAATATCTTCAGTTATTTTCGGATTTCTTATTTCATCGCTTCGGGTCGGAAGCGTTTCTGAAATTTCCGGCGCCATCGCCGGACCATCCGCATCTTTCAAGGATATGATAAAATAGGCCGCTCCAAACAGCAATGCGACTATTATGATCTTTGTTATTTTTTTCATATTCAAACTTTAATATATCACGACCGGTGTGCCGATTTCCACCCAATCATAAACCGTTTTGGCCGATCCGACTCCGAGGCGGACACAGCCGTGCGAAACCGGGATGCCTAAATGGTTGGCTCCTTCCTTATATCCGCCCGGCCATTCCGGAAGTTCGTGCAATCCGTATTTCCCGTCCGGAACGATCGCCATCCAATACGGCATATACAAACTGTATGCCTTCGACCACGGCCTAGGCGCCTTGTTGTGGACCTGGAAATTTCCTTTCGGCGTGTCCATTCCTCTGAGCCCTGAAGAAATCAAAAAGGAATCGATCAGTTTTCCATTTTCAAAAATGCTCAGGATCTGCTGCGAGATATTCACGTCGATATATTTGCCCTCCTTAAGTTTCGGCCGGGTATATTTCCGGGCTTGATCCAGCCTGGCGCTGAAATCTTTTTCCCAGCTCATGTTTTTGAACGAAAAGGTTTCAAAAGAGCCGGCGTAAATTTCTTTCTTTTCTTCCAGATCCTCCTCCCCCACATCGTCTATTTTTTTAGCGCCTATGTAGGAAATGTTGATTTTCAGATCATATTTTTGGCCGTCGCTGTTTTCTTTGGGCAAAAGCCTGAACTCAGTCCGCTCCGGGTTGACCTCGTTTATGAAAGCGCCGCCGGGATCAAGGTTAAAATCAAGATAAAAGCCTTCCACCGGACTGTCCAGCCTGACTATGATCGGATCCTCAATGCCGAAAATTACGTCCTTTGCGCCGCTGGCCGGAAAAACTTCTGTCACGGCCGGATATTTTACGGTTGAAAAATAAAATTCCGAACGCTCGATTTTGGAATAGATGAGTGTCCGGCCGGCCGGCAAAATGATTTTGTATCCGGTTTCAGGCTGCCAAAATTTTTTTGGAGCGATTATCAAGTCCTTCCCCCGCCAGCGATATTTCGCGTCTGTCCTGGGAATTATTTCCGCGCCGTCGACAAACCTTCCTGAAAAAGGGACCATTGGAAATCTTATGATTATCTCCTCTTCCGGACGGATCTCCGCGTTTTTATCCAATGCGATCGCTGATCCGGAAACGGAAAATCTGACCTGGACGGCAAAAATGGCGCTCAAAGCAAGGATGAGCACCAGCAGGAAAATTTCAATTTTTCTTCTGTTTTTTTGCTCCATCAAAAATACTTCCTAGCCGCTTCCCAAAGCTGCGGATGATCCTGGTGTTTCTTCAACCAATACCACCATTCGACTCCCCAAAGATAAATTTCCGAGAACCCGGTCTTCCTGGCAAAATCAATGTTGTATTCCAGCCTTTCCGCGTCGAAATTTTCAAGCTGCTTATCCAGCGGAGCGTGGGTTGTCCAGCCGCCGATCCACGGCTCGGCCTGAAGCTCGATGATGATCGTATTTTTTTGCTTGGCAAAAATTTCATTTATTTTCTGTTTGAAATGGAAGAAGCGCGGACCGATCGGATAAGTGAATTTTCCGCCCAGACTGTCTTTCCAGATGGTCAGATACATGGTCGTTCCAAAAACATCCGCTCTTTTGGCCGCCCGGAACCACAAGCTCAGCTCTCCGCTGTCCGTCACGATGATTTTCCGACCATCCAACCTTCGCACCAGCTCAAGTTCCTTGTCCAGAAGATCCACGTCCAAAGGCGGACAGATTCCGAACGGAAGAAAGGGCTCATTTTCCACCTGCCAAAATTTGATGGTCGGATTTTCCCGATAGCGCTCCACCGTTTTTCCGATAAATTTGAGCAGAGCTTCGTCTTTTTTATTTTTATCAGATTGCGCCCACTCCGGAATATGGCACTCCGGCCAGCGCGGTACTTTCTGTCCGACAGCCAAGATTACTCCGGCATCCCTCACAGACGCTTCGGCGATCTGCCAATCAAGATCCGCGAAATCATACTTTCCTTCTTCTTTTTCTATCAGGTCCCAATAAGCCGGAACGCGCAATCTTTTGACGCCCAGATCATCCAGCGCCGCCAGATAAGCTTCTTTCCAATCGAGGCCGATATCTTGGGCGTAGCGCGATGAAAAAGTGACTCCGAATCGCGCGTCCATATTTCTCTTTTCGGAAGGAAGATTGGCGTAGCCGAAAAAGATGATGCCGACGACCGGCAAAACGGCAATTGCGATCAGAAACATTTTGAAAATTTTCTTCAACATATCATTTTGTAATTAGAATTATTCCGGCCGTGATAATACCGACGGCCGCGACTTTCTGCGCGATGTCCCAAAATTTTCCGCTCTCCGCGAAAATCTCGGGAAATTTCAAGGACAGCGCGGCTCCCATAAGAAACAAAAATATATATTGGATGGAAGCAAGCGCATTCACGAGCGTGACGCTTCCCAAAGAAATGGCGTAATTGGCCAGGGCCGATCCCGTGCCGCCGAGGATCTTGTTAAATATGAACAGCGCGGAAGTGCGTGAATTCTGCTTTTTGTCCCCCTTGAAATTTCTGAAAGAAGAAACTATTTTTTTCCTCCAGCCGGCATGCAGAAGAAACGAAAGCGCCCCGGCGAAAAGCCCCAGCCTGCTCCAGATGAACATGTTAGCGAACGTATCATGATCGTATAAATATTTGAAGGCGGAAAAACTGACGCCCAAAAGGATCCCGCAGATGGCGGAATGGTAAAAACCGTCAAAAAATTTCTTCTTGTTCAGCTTCAACGGAAGATCGAAGGATATGAACAGCCCTCCGAAAATCAAGAGGCTCACGCCTGCGAATTGGGTCTGGGAGATATTTTCTCCGAAAAACAATACGGAAAATACATAGGTAGCTACCGGCGTAACGGCTCCGACGACAGGGATGGCCTGGCTGGCCTGGCTTTTATTGATGGCAAAAAAGAGATTCAGGATTCCGTAGGCGAAAATCATGCCTGAAGCCATGGCCAGAAAAAATTCAAAGATGGTGATCAGGTGAAAATCAAAGGGAGCGAAGATGAAAAGCGTGAAAAAGCTCAGTATTCCGGAATAAAAAGCGTACACGGATGCGTGCGAAACTTTTTTCGAAGAGATCAAAAACTTGTCCAGCATAGTCTGAACCGCGATCAAAAGATAAGCAAAGATAGCGATGATGATCCAATTCATAAAATTTACGAACATACGAATCAATCGAAATTACGAATCCCCTTTTGATAAATTCGAGAGATTGGAAGACCTTATTTTTCTTAAATTATTTCTTAATATTTTATAATCAGGAAAAGTTTTTTCTACGAGCTTCCAAAAATTTTTTCTGTGATTCAGTTCTTCCAGATGGCAAAGTTCGTGCACCACTACATAATCACGCAAGTTGTCCGGCAAAAAAGCCGCCTTGTAGTTGAAATTCAGATTTTTCTTCCGACTGCAGCTCCCCCAGCAGGACTTCTGATTTTTTATCGAAATCCTGTTGTAAAAAAAATTATAAAAATTATTAAAAAATTTTACCCGGCTCTCAATCACTGCTCTGGCGAATTCCTTCTTTTCTTTGTAATTTGTTTTTTCACTTTTCTTTTTCTTAGAGATTTCCTGAAAATCAATGTCCTTCACTTTTTCCCAGATCCAATCAAATTTTTCTTCGATAAACCTGTTTATGATATATACAGGATACCATTTTGGAGCGGTTACGACAAAGGCTCCGTCCGGATAAACCGCCAGGCGCATGCTCTTGAGTCCTTTTCTTCTCCGTAAGGAATATCGGATCTCTTTTCCGTTTATTTTTATCTTTTTGTCCATTTATTTTTTCTCTACCACCTGCCCATTTTCCAGCTTCTCCATTCCGTATTCTTCCAGCATATTTTTTGCCCAATCCTCATTTTTTTGAATTTGACCGCTCCTGCTTTGCGCAAGATCATTAGCCGTCAAAGTTTTTTCCTGAAGCATTTTGCTTTCTAGGGATTTTTGCAATTTATTAAGAAGATAATTCAGTTCTTTACAGCGAAGTTTCAATTGGACGATAGGAGGGAGGCTTTTGTTGAGGGGATAAAAAGGAAGTTTTTCGATATCGAAAGGGACCAAAGGGTTAAAAGGGCGTAAAGGGTTTAAGGGGTTGGAAGGGTTGGAATAGTTGAAAGGATTGGAAAGATTAGAAGGATTTGAGGGACTTGAGGGACTTGAAAAGTTGGAGGAGTTGAATGAATTTGAGGGGCTTGAA
>DQBY01000079.1 GCA_003534085.1 Candidatus Moraniibacteriota bacterium
CGTGATCGAGTCATTGGCGATTGAAAGAGCAAAAAAACTTTTTGGGGCGGAGTATGTGAACGTGCAGCCGCATTCCGGCGCACCGGCCAATATGATTGCATACAGCGCGGTTTTGAAGCCCGGAGATACGGTTCTGGGGATGGATTTGTCGCACGGAGGACATTTGACCCATGGCCATCCAGTCACTCTTTCAGCGCAAGTTTATAACTTCGTCCGCTATAAGACCGATAAAACCGGGAGAATCGATTATAAGGAGCTTGAAAAGATGGCCAAGGAGCACAAGCCGAAACTGATTTTGGCCGGGTTTTCCGCGTACACCCGGCAATTGGATTACAAAAAATTTCAGGCCATCGGAAAAAAAGTTGGTGCGATTACGATGTTTGATATTGCTCACATCGCCGGACTCATCGCGGGAAAAGCCATTCCAAATCCGGTGCCGTATTTTGACATCGTAACGACAACCACGCATAAGACTTTGCGCGGACCAAGGGGCGGCATGATTTTGGCCAAAGAAAAATTTGCCAAGGCGATCAACAAGGCTTGTTTCCCGGGCTTCCAGGGCGGACCGCACATGAACAACGTGGCGGCGAAAGCTGTGGCGTTGGGTGAAGCGCTGAAACCTTCTTTCAGGACTTATGCCAAGCAAGTTCTCAAAAATGCGAAAGTTTTGGAAACGGAACTCAAAAAATACGGCTTTAAAATAATGTTTGGCGGAACAGAAAATCATATGGTGTTGGTGGATGTATTCGGTTCGAAAGGAGTGACCGGAAAAGAAGCGGAACAAGCATTGGACAAAGTGGGAATCACATTGAACAAAAATATGATTCCGGATGATCCGAGAAGCCCGATGGATCCGAGCGGAGTCAGGATCGGAGTTCCGGCCATCACTACTCGAGGCATGAAGGAAAAAGAAGTGAAGATAATTTCCAATTGGATAAATGCAGCGGTCGAGAATCACAAGGACGAAGAAGTATTGAAAGAAATCCATAAAGAAGTGATTGCGCTTTGCAAAAAATTTCCGATTTATAAAAAATTGAAATAATCAGAATGGCCAAAATTATTTTAGGCTTTGCCGGAGAGATTGCGAGCGGGAAAGGAACGGCTGCAAAATATGTAAAAGAGAAATACGGCGCAAAAACGTATCAGTTTTCTGGCTCGTTGAGAGATATTTTGGACAGATTATATCTGGAACAAAAAAGAGAGAATTTTGCGAAGTTATCAGAGGCTTTGCGCAAAATTTTTGGGGAAGATATCATGTCTAAGGTTATGAAAGAAGATCTTGGACGCGCCCAGGAAGAGATTATCGCCCTTGAAGGTATCCGCCGGCTGGATGACATAAAATACATCAGAGAGCTGCCGGAATTTAAATTTGTTTATGTGGAAGCCAGCCTTGAAACCAGATATGGCCGCATAGTGAAGCGAGGCGAGAATGTTGATGATGCTCAGAAGACTTTCGAAGAATTCAAGAAAGATCATGAACTGGAAACTGAGACTCAGATCCGGGATCTGAAAAATCATGCGGATTTTGTTCTGGATAACAACGGTGCGCCGGAAAAGCTGTATGAACAGATCGATTCAATACTTGCTAAATTATGATTTTAAAGATATATTTTCAAAAATAATAAAAAATATGACCAATAAAGAAATTGAAACAACAGTAGATATCGATTATATGCCCTTTAATCAGAGGGTTCCTGATTTTCAATATCAGGAATTGCTTAAAAAAATTAAAACAACTGGAAAAGATAAAATGCCTATTCATGCCAGACTAGCAGAGAATAGCAGTTCCGGACACCAAAATTCAAAAGAAATAACAGGAGCCATGTTGCAATTTGATATGAGTAACGGTTTTCCTGTTTTGACAGAGCGTGATTTAAACAAATCGTTCTATGGTGCAATAGGGGAGTTAGTAGCTTTTTTAAATGGACAAAGTACTTTATGCGGTCTCAAAGACTATGGATGTCCTGAAGTTTTTTGGAAAAATTGGGTGACAAAGGAAAAATGTGCAAACTTTGGCTTGTCTGAAGGCGATTTGGGTGATGGGTCTTATGGAGCTTCTTTAAAATATTTTCAATCGGCAAAAGGCAATTTTGATCAAGTTAGCGCCGTTCAGCGGCAAATGGAAAAAGCGCCTTTTTTGAGAACTCATGTTTTAACAACATGGAATCCGCCTCTTTCAATGGGAGATGAAGAGCAAGGCTTTAAGCGTGAAGTTGTTGTTGCTCCATGTCATGGGAATTTTGTTCATTTCGTGCTTTTTGATAAGCAGAAGGAATTGGAAATGACACACACCCAAAGATCGGCTGATGTTCCAGTTGGATTGCAGCTCAATCTGATCGAATGGTCTGCTCTTGGTCTGATGGTGGCTCATTTATTAGGATATAAGTTTACTAAATATACTCATTTCATATCTAACCCGCATTATTATGACGTTCAGGCGGAATCTGTAGATAAGATTTTGTCCATCAAGCCCAATGCTTTTCCAACTGTAAGTCTGAAGCCAAATAGGGAGGTTACAAGAATTCAAGATTTTCGCAAAGAGGATTTTGTGCTTGAAGATTACAAACCGTCAGAACCTTGGTTTAAAATTCCAACGCCAATTTAGAATAGATTTATAACTTGAATGAACATGAATAAAAGCGGATTAGATTTAAATAATGCTCGCAAAGAGGAGCAAATTAAGGTAATGGAGCAAATTATTTCTGATGGGGTTTGTCCTTTTTGTCATGATTTTGTCAGCAAAGAAAAACCAGCATATCATCCCAATCCAATCTTGCTAGAAAATAATTCTTGGATCGCAACTAGGAATGCTTGGCCGTATGAAAACACAAAAGAGCACCTGATTCTTGTGATCAAGCGACATATTTTGCTTCCTGAGGAAATGAAAAAAGAGGAAATTTTAGATTTATGGGATATTGTTAATAAGGTCAAACAAGAGCTCAAAATAACCCATAGCACTTTATTGATGCGTTCAGATAGTACTGGCAAGACAGGAGCAACTGTTCAGCACCTTCATGCCCAATTGGTTGTTGCTAGTGATGATGGAATAGTGATTACGCGGGTTGGTTGATAATAAAACTTTTAAAAAAGCCCGGTATCTATCCGGGTTTTTTGGTGTCTATTGGACTAAAACAATCTCTACTCCGGCATTTTTAAGAATGTCTTCAGCATCAGAAAGAGAATAGCCGTCTTGGTAATAAACTTTTTTAATACCTGCTTCAGCTACTAATTTAGCGCAGGTTGGGCAGGGAAAAGTAGTGACATATAAATTTGTGTTGTTTAGGCTTATGCCATCTTTAGCAGCTTTGCCAATCAAAGATGCTTCTGCGTGTATGGAATTTGATAAATGGTGATTTTCGCCAGCATCAAAGCACATCCGTAGATCGCCATAGACAGCCATGTTTTCTTGAGTAGGGACGTGGCGATTGAAAGCTGAAAGTATTATCGAACCTTCTGCATCAGTGACTAATGTGCCAATTTGCCTCCACCAATTGGCACTTTTTTCCTTTAGCGCGTCGGCCTTGTTTATAAGTTCTTTGTGGGCTTTTTCATGGGTAACTATTCTATCATTAGAAACTATCAATTCCTGAGTTGATACCGGTTTATTCCATCTTAAAAATATATTTTCAAATGTAACTTCTTTGTTGGGAAGAAATTTACCTGCAAACCAGCGCGACACGTCCTCATCAGGCATAACAATAGAAATATTTCCATCCAGATTTGTTACTTCTGCTAAATTATCTAGTGTCAATAAATCAATTTCCTTTAAGATGTCGGATTTTCTGATGAAGTCATATACGGTCTCTTGATCAATGGTTCGCAAATCTCTTTTTAAATTTACAAATCTATCCCATTTTTCCAAAATTGAGTCGCCTAAAATATAAAGATGATCCGGATATTTTTTAAATAACTCCAGATATTTGATGTGGATAACGGGAACTAAAGCAATTAAAATTTTATTTTTAGGCATTCTTGATATAAAATTTATGATTTTTCACTATACAAAAAATTTGCTATTACTTTCTGTAATTCCTTTGCTAGATCTTCTGCTCCTTTGATAGTTAGAAGCCTGATTCTTGCAGAAGTCGAGGTTGTTGATTGCGGTTCCAGGTTAACAATTTTTTTGCAGAATTTGGAATGTTGTTCGGTCACCTCTTCCAAAAAACTCTTGCCATTTTTGTTTGACTCTGTGGTTTCTGATATCACAAGGATATCTGGTTTTACAGTTCTAATAAGTTTATTATGATCCGTTTTTGATTCTTTCATGACAATCAGATCGACAGGCTTTAAGTGGGAGATCATTTTGACTCTTTCCTTTTCTGGAACTATTGGGCGAGTTGGGCCTTTACGATGTTTTACAACTTCGTCTGTATCAACAGCTACAATTAATACGTCACCAAGTTCCTTGGCTTTTTTAAGATATTGGGCATGCCCTTCATGAATAAGGTCCCATACTCCTTGTGTTAAAACAATTTTGTAATTATTTTTACGCAACAGATCTGAGATTTTTCCTATATCCTTTGTGGAGATGAGCTTCCCGCTTCCAAGAAGACTCGATGCTTTAATATTCATAAGAGATTACTTATTTTTTGTTGCATAGTAATATTATCACTTAGGTTTACTGTTGGCAATTATGGCATAAGCTCATGGATGGGAGGGTTTATTTGTTAAATAATATGCCGTTTTGCGGCAGCATGAGTGATTTTTGCTGCTGGATTATTTTCGATTATTTGATATAATAAAAAAACATTAAAGCTTATAAATTTTATGATTTCTATCATCGTCGCAGTAGGTAAAAATAGGGCTATCGGACGAAAAAATCAGCTGCTTTGGGATATTCCCGAAGATATGGCTCATTTTAGGAAAACTACGCTTGGGCATACCGTCGTTATGGGAGAAAAAACTTTCCAATCGATCGGCAAGCCGTTGCCAAACAGAAAAAATATTGTTGTAACTTTAGACAAAGATTATAAAGCGGAGGGAGTTGAAATAAGACATTCCCTTGAAGATCTTTTGAGTGAGGCAAGGCAAAGCGAGGAAGAAATTTTCATCATCGGCGGAGGGCAGATCTATAATTTATCTCTTCCATATGCAGACAAGCTTTACCTTACGGTTGTCGATGATGCTCCGGAAGATGCCGACACTTTCATCAATGATTATTCCGAATTCAAAAATGTTTTGGAAAAAGAGGAGTGTGATAATGGGCAGTATAAATTTACATTTTTGGAGTTAACCAGATAATTAACAAATATGAATTTTGAAGAATACCAAACAAAATCCAGGCGCACCGCTCTTTATCCAAACATCGGAGAAAATTTCATCTATCCTACTTTAGGTTTGACCGGAGAAGCTGGAGAGGTTGCAGAAAAAATAAAAAAGGTCATACGGGATAATGAGGGGAAATTGAATGACGAGATAAGAATGACCATCGAAAAAGAATTGGGAGATGTTTTGTGGTATATATCTCAGCTTGCGAGTGAGTTGGGTCTGTCGCTGGATGACGTAGCCGAAAAAAATATTGAAAAGCTGGCTAGCAGGTTGGAAAAGGGGACATTACATGGCAATGGAGATAATAGGTAAAATATGAATAAAAAAATTCTCACTCTTATTTTATTTCTAATCGTAGGGATTATTTTATTTCTCTTTACAATAAATGTGCCAGGACCTATTTGCGGAGTTCAATCTTTCCAGGAGAATTGTGTGGCCCCTTTTCTGTGGCACAATTCAGGAATATTAAACAGCCTATTTCTTATTCCATATTTTTCAGTACTTTCGCTTGGACTTGAAAGGATTGATTCAGCTTTAGCGACCTCGGTTTTATTTATTATTTATACACTTCAATTTGTAATTTTATGGTTTATTTTAGATTTGATTTATAAGAAAATAAGAAAATAAATTTATGGCAAAATACACACCAGTCATCGGGATGGAAATCCATGTGGAGCTCAAGACGAAATCCAAGATGTTTTGTGATTCAAAAAATGGGATGGGGGAGGAAAGCGAGCCGAACGTAAATATTTGTCCGGTTTGCACAGGACAACCGGGGACTTTGCCGGTACCAAATCGGCAAGCTATTGAATTTGTTCAGAAAGCCGGCTTGGCTTTGGGTTGTACGCTAAGGAGACAATCAAAATTCGACAGAAAGAACTATTTTTATCCGGATATTCCGAAGGGCTATCAAATATCACAATATGATCAGCCGTTTTGTGAAGATGGAAAATTGGAAGTTGGCGATAAGATGATTGGAATCACCAGGATCCATCTTGAAGAAGACACGGGAAAACTGGTCCATCCGAAGGGTGCTGATCATTCCCTCATTGATTTCAATCGGGCCGGAGTGCCGCTTATGGAGCTCGTGACCGAGCCTGATATCGAAACCGGAGCGGAAGCCCGCCTATTTTGCCAAAAATTGCAGCAGATCTGCCGATATCTGGACATTTCGGATGCGGATATGGAAAAGGGCCATATGCGCTGTGAGGCCAATATTTCGCTCTACAAGGAAGGCGAAGAAAAGCTGAGCGGAACCAAAGTCGAGGTAAAAAACATCAATTCCTTCAAGTTTGTCGAAAAAGCGATCGATTATGAGATAAAGAGGCAAACAGAAGCTTTGGAAAAAGGTGAAAAAATTATACAGGAAACCCGAGGCTGGAACGACGCGAAGGGCGAAACTGTTTCTCAGCGCGTCAAAGAGTCGGCTCATGATTACCGATATTTCCCGGAACCGGACATTCCTCCGTTTGAATTTTCCGATGATTATATCGAAGATCTTCGAAGAAGGCTTCCCGAGCTTCCGAATGACAAACGAAAAAGGTTTGTTGAGGAGTATGGATTGTCTGCGGAAAATATCGAAGTGATAACAGGAGACAAGTATCTGGCAGAATATTTCGAACAGGTCATTTCTGAAATTAAAGAGATGATGAACTGCAAAGAAGTCGTTTCTGATGAAGCAAAATGCGTGAAGCTTTCTGCCAATTATATGGTCAGCGAGCTTCAAAAATATCTCTCGAAAACGGGTGAGAACATCAAGGGTATAAAGATCACTCCGGAAAATTATGCCGAACTCATAGGTTTCGTGGCTGACGGAAAGATAAATTCCAGCGCCGCCCAGACCATTCTGGAAGAGATGTATCGCACCGGAGGGGATCCTTCTCAGATCATCGAAGAGAAAGGGTTGATCCAGGTGAGTGATGAGAGCGTATTGGACGGAATGGTTGATGAGGTGATCACAAAAAATCAAAAGTCAGTTGAGGATTACAAGTCTGGAAAACAAAACGCTTTGCAGTTCCTCATGGGGCAGGTGATGAGGGAATCAAGAGGAAAAGCCAATCCTCAAATGGTGACAGATCTGCTGAAAAAGAAGTTAAGTTAATTCGTAATTAGATGAATGATTTATCGGAAAAACTAAAAAAAATCCATCAATAAGGCGGATTTTTTTAATGTCCTAAAAATAATCGGAAGGAGGAATGGATGGCCAGATCATTGATGCTTTCGACGATGGAGGAAAAAGTAGGATGCGTTTGCCAGAATTGCAGAAGATGTTTTCGCAAGGGGACAGAAGTTTTGTTTGTCAGGAAAAATGGCATTTTTGCGAAGTACTTTTCCGGCTGCGAGGGATGTGACTATCCGCTGCTGCAAACAAGCGTGGAGGCATGTGAGAACATATGCCATTGCCTGTAGCATTAGTACGGAGCCGGGAGAGAAAAATCCCCGGCTTTTTTAATTTAAGAATTTTTCCGCTTCAGCTTCGATCTGCTTGTAATTTTTCAGCCATTTTATCCTTTTGTCTCTTTTGAACCAGGTCATCTGGCGCTTGGCGTAATCTTTTTCTGCCAGATAAACTCTTTCATGAAGCTCTTCTTTTGAAATTTTGTTTTGTAAAAATAGAGGAATCCAATAATATCCCAAACCGAAGCTTTGGATTTTTTTCCAACTCAATTTATATTCTTCTTTTAGTTCTTTAATTTCTTTGATCATCCCTTGTTCCCACCTCTTGTCTAGCCGCTTCTTGATTTTTCCATGTAATTTTTCTTTTGGAATATCTATGCCGATTTGTAAGAACTGTAGGGATCCGATCCCTACGCCGTAGGGATCGGATCCCTTCGGCTCTGAAATTTTAGGCACTTTCCCGATAGCTTTGCAAATTTCGATGGCTCTGATCAGGCGCACCGGATTTTTGGCATCTATATTTTTCGACCTTTCGGGATCCAATTTTTGAAGCATTAAAAATAATTTTTCCGCACTCTCTTTCCCGAGTCTCTTTCTCAGCTCTCTGTCCGGCTTGACTTCCGGGAATTCGACATTATCCACAACGGCCTTGATCCAAAAACCCGTTCCCCCGCAGATGATCGGAGTCTTTCCGCGCTTGATGATATCTTCAATAATTTTTTCGGCTTTCTTCTTGAATTGGGCAGCACTGAAATTAGTTTTTGGATTTATAATATCGATCAAATAATGCGGTATGACTGCAGAGATGTAGGGATCCGATCCCTTCCGTAGGGATCGGATCCCTACAGAATCTCTCGGCACCTTGCCAGTCCCGATATCCATCCCTTTGTAGATCTGGCGGCTGTCGGCCGAGATGATTTCCCCGTTAAATTTTCGGGCAAGCCGAATTGCCACATCTGATTTGCCGGATGAGGTTGGGCCGAGAACGATTATAATTTTCCTTCGAGATTCCATATGTTCGCTTTGGTTATTTTTACTTTAATAATTTGGCCGATCAGATTTTTCTGGCTTGCGGAAATTTTCACATTTTTTCCCGTGCGGGTGCGGCCGAAGTATGTATGTTGCTTAGGCTCTAAGAGCCCAATTGGGCTCTTAGAGCCTTCCTTCTCAATCAGAACATCTAAAACTTGGCCGACATATTTTTTGTTGTTGCTGTGCACGGTCTTTTTCAGAATTTCATTCAGATATTTTTCGCGCCTGACCTTTTCCGCTTTGGAAACGTTATCCTTCATGTTCCAGGCGGCAGTCTGCGGACGGGGAGAGAATTGTCCGAAAAAAACCATATCATATCCGACCGCCTTCATGATTTCAGCCGAATCCAGGAACTGTTTTCTTGTTTCGCCCGGAAAACCGACGATGATATCGGAAGTTATGGAATATAAATTTTCCGGCTTATATTTTTTGTATGCCGATTTTATTTTCTTAACCAGTTTCAAATATTGTTCAGCGGTATATTTCCGGTTCATTTTTTTGATCACTTCATCGTTTCCGGATTGGATCGGCAGATGGAAAACTTCGCAGACTTTTTTGCACTGGGCGACTGTTTCTATCATTTCCTGTGTCACATCTTTCGGATGATTGCTGACAAAATGGATCCAAAATTTTCCTGGAAGAGCGTCGATCTTTTTTAGAAGCTGGGAAAAATTAACAGTGCTGTAGGGATCCGATCCCTTTAAAGGGATCGGATCCCTTTTGTCTTCATCTTTGTAACTATTTACGTTTTGACCCAACAAGATTATTTCTTTGTATCCGCTTTTTATCAAATTTTTAACTTCAGAAATGATTTCCTCCGCCGGCCGGGAGACTTCTCTTCCGCGGGCAAAAGGAACGACGCAATATGAGCAGAAATTATTGCAACCGGTCATGATGGGCACAAAAGCTCGGT
The DNA here is from genome assembly GCA_003534085.1 of Candidatus Moraniibacteriota bacterium. Taxonomy (GTDB): domain Bacteria; phylum Patescibacteriota; class Minisyncoccia; order Moranbacterales; family UBA2206; genus UBA11098. Next base: position 9,611 of record DQBY01000079.1, read on the forward strand.
ATGTATTTGTATGCTTAGGATTTATGGAGAGATATGCGATATTTTCATTGGTTAGCGGATTGGTTTTTTGTGCAATTTTCAATTTTAAATTTTCAATTTTCAATGAATTTTCAATGACAAAATTTTCAAATTTTTTAAAATCGTTTATTGAAAAAAACAGATCAACTTTTCCCTTCAGTCTTTTTTGCACATCCGGCCTATTTGCCAAACATCCAGTTAATATAATTATTGGCTTTGTGTTTTGAGCTTCGCGACCCACGATTCGCGATCCACGATTCGCGAGGTTGTGAATCTGTCCATAAACCCTGTCTTCGGCCATCTGGCGCACTCCACAGGTGTTGAAAATGACCAAATCCGCCTTCGCTAAAGCTTCGGCGGACAAAGGAGTCTCGTTTATCGGTTCGTAGCCATTGCTCTCCAAAAAGCCTGAAATCCGCTCACTATCGCTGTGATTCATTTGACATCCGAAGGTTTTTATGTAATATTTCATTAACATTCTTTAACAAATAGGTATCTATTAAGATACTTCAAATGAAGTCAAAAATCAAGAAATTCATCTAAAATTCATCTAGGGAGGGTGTATGAATACCATTTTTAGGGTAACAGTTTTTTTCATCGATTTGGTGACAAAAGAAAAAAAGGGTCATGGATGTTTTACCAGAGAAGAAGATGTAGATAAGATGCCAAAGGGATCATCTATTTTTTTACCAGTGGGGGATGGCAAAAACACTGTTTTTGGGGAAGGAAATTGCGAATTTGAATTTGAAATACGAGGATGTGCAAGTGCCCCAAAATGGAGAATTGTATGTCTTGCAAATGTGGAATTTTCAGACACATTTAGAGGCGAGTTCGCTAAAAACTGGAAAGAAGTTAAGAAGGAGTAGGGATGAATGAAAGAAAAGGACTAAAAAGGGAGTGCAAAAATTCTAAGGATAGCGTTCGTACACCAAGTGATGTAAGGAGGGATTTGCAAGGTCTGAGGTGCATCTATAGAAACAGATCCTTCCGAGGAGTCGATGAAGCATTAAGAAAATCTGCTCATCAGTAATTGAGAAAAATAGGGGAGCCCGTAACGCGGAGCTCCCCGAAGTATTTTTAGAAGCAATAATTTTATTTTTTCTCCTTGATTTCTTCCTTAATCTTTTCCACAAACTCATCAACTTTCATCACATCTTGTTTCTTGTCGCCCCGTCTGCGGATGGCGACTGAATCAGATTCCATCTCTTTTTGTCCCACTACAAGCATGTAGGGGATTTTTTGTTTTTCGGCGTCGCGGATTTTTTTGCCGAGGCTTTCTTTTGAATTATCAATTTCGGTGCGAATGCCAGACGCGATTAATCGCGTCTCTACAGTTTTGGCATAAGCGCCGAAATTTTCTTCGGAAACCGGAATGACGACTGCTTGGATAGGGGAGAGCCAAATTGGAAGATTCCCTCCTGTATGTTCGATGAGTATGCCCATAAATCTTTCAAGGGATCCAAAAATAGCTGCATGTATAATAACCGGAACTTGCCTTGAACCATCGCTTGTAACATATTCAAGTTCAAATCTTTGTGGCAATTGAAAATCTAGTTGAATGGTGGCCAATTGCCACCTTCTTTCTAGGGCGTCTTTCATATCAATATCAATTTTCGGACCATAGAAGGCGCCGTCTTTTTCTTTGAGTTCATATTTTATTTTTTCTTTGGAGAGCGCATTTTTCAAATCAGTTTCCGCTTTGTCCCAAGTCGGAATTTCTCCCAAAAAATTATCAGGTCTAGTTGAGAGATAAAATTCAGGCTCTATTCCAAAAACTTGGTAGTATTCTTTTACCATTTTAAGCAAAGAAACGATCTCTTCTTCTACCTGACTTTCCATTGCAAAAATATGTGCATCATCCTGGGTGATTGTTCTTACGCGAAGAAGCCCGTTGAGTTGGCCGGATTTTTCATTTCGCATGACTCTTCCGATTTCGGTGTAGCGGATCGGAAGCTCCTTGTATGATCTTTGTCTGGTCTGATAAATTTTTATATTGAATGGGCAATCCATGGGCTTCAAGCAGTAGGTTTCTTTCTCAACATCAAAATAAAACATGTCATCCTTATAATGATCCCAGTGTCCAGAAGTTTTCCAAAGGATACTTTTTGCTAATTGAGGAGTCTGTATTTCCAGATTGCCGTATTTTTTTCGGATTGATTTTCCAAATTTCTCTAGCTCGTTCCATATAATCATCCCTTTTGGATGCCAGAAGGCTGATCCGGGAGCTTCAGGGTGAAAAGAAAATAAATCTAATTCTCTCCCGAGTTTTTTGTGGTCCCTTTTTTCCGCTTCTTCCATCATATGCAGATATTCGACCAGCTTCTCTTTGCTTTCAAAAGCTAGGCCGTAAATTCTTTGCAATTGTTTGTTTTTTTCAT
>DQBY01000109.1 GCA_003534085.1 Candidatus Moraniibacteriota bacterium
TTTGGAAAGGTCGCATAGTTGGTCTAGTGTCACCCTACGGGTGATCACCCGTAGGGTGACGCATAAAGCTTTTAATTTTATAAGAAGTTATACTTATTTATTAAAAAGTAGGAACCACAAATGGTATTATATAGGATCAACTAAAGATCTAAGGACAAGATTTAGACAACATAATTCAGGCCAAGTTAAGTCGACTAAATTTTATAAACCGCTTGATTTAGTTTATTATGAATCATATGCAGATTATTCTTTGGCCAGAAAAAGAGAGCTTGAGTTAAAAAAGAATAGTCAACAAAAAGAAATATTATTTAGCAGATTGCAGATAATTTAATATTTGGAAAGGTCGCATAGTTGGTCTAGTGCGCACGCTTGGAAAGCGTGTGTGGGGAAACTCACCGCGAGTTCGAATCTCGCTCTCTCCGCCTTAAATACATAGTACCGCGTCGACCGATGATCCCGCTTATCCGCCAGCCGGCGGAGCGGGGTTTTTTGTTTAACAGCTTGTTGTTTTACTTGAGCCGTAATTTGTTGTAAACTTATGGTAAGTTTTGATTATGGAAAAGAAAACTAAGAAAATTGATAGTTTGCCCGAAATACTCACGCTTCAAGAGGCGTGCGAAATTCTCAATTGTCATCCCAATACCCTCCGCAATTGGGACAATGAAGGCACCCTGAAAGCCATTCGGTTCGGGAAGCGTGGCGATCGGAGGTATAGAAAAGAGGATATTTTAAAGATTCTTGATAAAAAATAAGTAATATGGCACGATCGACAGTCCATTACGCGGACAACAAAACAAATAGTATCCTAAAGGCACTGCATAATAAGTTGCGTCCTGCTGGCACGCCAGTTCAGCGTGTTGAATATATTATTGAGTTGTTGTTATTGCGTATTTTTGAGGTGAAAGTAAAAAGGGATAGCGAATTTAAACCGCTCAGGGGATTGTTTGGGAATGATGATAATTCTTTGGTGTTTTCAGACCTGCTAGCGCTTACTGGAGATCAAGCCTCAGTTGCTTTGAATAAAAAGGTTTTTCCTTTTTATGGAAGTATTCTTGGAAAAGCCAGGGGTGTTTATAAAAATAAAAATCTTCCACAAAAAGTTCAGGATCAATTAGTTTTGATTGAGGAGGTTTTTTCAAATTCCAGTTTTTCCAATAATGTGAAGAATGGAAATCTCAATGAAGTATTGGGTTTGGTTAGCGATATTGACGAAGAGCGTCTTTTGAAGACCGATCTACTAGGCGATGCTATTGAATCGGCCCTGTCTGAACAGGGAGGAACAAAGGATGTTGGACTTTACAGAACGCCGGATCATATTCGTCAAATGATGGTTGTAATGGCTGATCCAAATTTTATAGATACTATCCTTGATCCAGCTTGCGGTACTGGTGGTTTTTTGTTTGATGCTTTTCAATATGTGATGGAAAAAGTCGGCAAGGACAACAAATGGCCAGGCGATAAATCTCACAAAGAAATTAAACAATATTTAGAAAAATATTTAAAACACATTGAAACTGAAATGCCGTCGAACAATGTGGCTAATACTTTTTATCGAATCGGAATCTCGGGTGTTGAATATTTGGGAATGATTAGAAAAATGGCGGCTATCAATTTGTATATTCGCGGACTTAATCCAGCAAATATTGAACAGGGAGATTCCTTGGAATTATACAATCCAAACGCGGAAGCAAATGGAAAATCTATTGTTATTGCCAATCCTCCATTCGGAGCGAAACTGGATCAGCCGGCTTATCCGAATGTTTGGGAGGAATATCCCAAGACCGACAGCACTACGCTTTTTGTAAAGCTAATGTTTAACCATTTGAAAAATGGCGGAAGGTGTGCAGTTGTTGTTTCAGAAGGATTTTTAACATGGGACAGTGAAGCAGCCAAGGAGATGCGAAAGTTGCTTCTTGAAGAAGCTAATCTCAAAGCGATTATCAGTTTGCCGCAAGGTTTGTTTGTCAGCAAGGGCGGGCAAGGCGCGATAACATCAATATTGTATTTTGAAAAAGGCGAGCCAACTAAAAATGTATGGTTTTATAAAATAACCAACGATGGCTATTCGATGGGTGTCAATAGAAAGGAAATCGCAGGCTGTCAGATTCCGGAGGCCTTGGAATTGTTTACCAAATATGCAAAACACGGAAAAATTCCGCCAAAAACAAAAAACAGTTTTATTGTTCCTGCGGATTGGATCAAACAGATTGACCCGCGCTTGAAAGAGAGAATTGCTGCTGAAACTACGGAGCAGCAAAAAATAAAATTCAACGGAAAGAGAGAGAAGGAGGTTGAAAAGTTGGACGGCCAATTGAAAAATGGAAAAATTACTGAAAAAGAATACAAGGAAAAATTTTGGCAGTTTGATAATGTTGTGGAAAATAATATTCAAAATGAAATCACTAAGCGCATTGAAAAAGCGCATTCATATTCTTTTAATTTGCAAAATTACAAGAGCATTTTAAGTGGTGATCAGATAAAAAAATGGCAGGCCGCCTTCAAAGGCATAAAAATTAAAAATGGCGCGAATATTGATGTGCGATTTCAAGAGCTATTAAGCGCAGACTCAAAAACTGCTTTGCATATTTTGGCATCTTTCAATCCGGAAAGCGCGCTGGAAATAGACATTGTGCGAGAATATCTGAGTAAGATAGAAAAAAAGGACAAAAAAATGCTAGAGCTGGAGGAAATTTTAAAAGAGGCACAAAAATATCCAAAAGTACCATTAGGTGAATTGCTGATAAATTTATCCGAAGAAAGAAAATTTATAATTGATGATGAAAAAGTTTATCTTGAGCCGACAATAAAAACTAAAACTAATGAAATTTCAGTTAGCAATGAATCCAAGGGAGAGGGACTGAAAGTAAAGAAAAGGATTTTACTTAAAAAGGGCGATTTGGTTGTAGGATTATTGCACACACAAAATGGCTCATTTGCTATTTGCGATCAGGAATATGTTTCAACTGGTACATTTGTTCCGTTTGAAATAAATACCAGCGAAGTTAATCCGAAATATCTTTTTCACAATTTAAGAACTGCTTTCGAAAATCTAGGGGTTGAGGATGCGACTGGCAGAGAGAATTATAAAGTCGATGATATTTTAGGTTTGCAAATTCCACTTCCGCCACTTGAAATTCAGCAAGAAATTGTGGAAAAAATTGAACGATACAAAGAAGTTATTGATGGCGCATGTAAAATTTTAAAAAATTCAGAAGTAGATGTATTTAAAAATAAAACAGATGTTGAAAAATCAAATATTGGGCAAATTGCTGGCGTAACAAAGCTGGCTGGATTTGAGTATACTAAACACATTAAAATGCAGGATCAAGGCGAAATTATAGCTGTTCGAGCTCAAAATGTTAAAAATAGCGGGCTTGCTTTTAAAAACTTAAAATATATATCAAAAAATATTTCTGATGGTCTCATTAGATCAAAACTTTTTAAGAATGAAATTGTTATGACATTTATAGGGGCGGGAATTGGAGAATGTTCAATTATAGATGAAAATAATAAATATCATCTTGCGCCAAATGTTGCAAAAATAACAATAAAAGATGAAACGAAAATCGATCCGTATTATTTTTGGTATCATATTAAATCTGATTTCGTGCAAAATCAAATTAGAGAAATAACACGAACAGCTGCACAGCCATCCTTGTCCATGGGAATTATCAGAAATATAAATGTAATGATTCCCTCGATAGAAATGCAAAAACAAATTGTTTTGCAAGTAGAAAAGGAGATGGAGGTGCTTGAAAAAGTTCGCGAGCTCAAAAAACAAGCGGAAGAAAGAGTAAATAAAATTTTAGAAGAGGTTTGGGGAGAATAGGATTATGATATTAACAAAAAATTTTGTGGAACAGAATAACTTTGATATAAAACTTGATGAAGAAATTAAAGCAATTTCTATTGATGCAAAATCAAGGGGATTTGGGGTTTCTAGACAAGTAATTTATAAAACTGATTTCACTACTATTGTTGCTCATGCTTTCCATATACCAAAAGAAGACGGTACAATACATCATTTTAATTTAACAATAAACAAATACAAAAGGAAAAAGATCACAGATCCATGGGAGGCAGTTATGGACGAAGCCGAAGACCACTTTCATGGCGATTTTCAATCCATGAAGATAGATGCTGGTAACGGTGAAGCAGTAAAAAGATTAACGGAATTTCTTAGTGCACAATATCAAGCAATCGGTCAGAAAATCGAAAAGAAAAAAGTTATCATTGATAATCCAGAAGAGATCGATTTTTCATTTATCAAATATTTAGACCAAGACAAACTAAAAAATATTAATTCGCTAGTTAGTGTCACTCGCCTAGAAGATATAATAAAAGATTGGGCTGGTAATAAAAGCAATAATAGCGAGGAGTTTTGGCAACAACTATTTCAAAAGCATACATGGATTCTGTCTCAAATATTTTCTTGCCCCTTTGTATTGATTGGAAAAAAATTTTATTGTGGAGGTAAAGAGGATGATGATAAGGGCGGAGTCAAGGGAGATCTGCTTTATAAAAATGACTTAACTGGAAATCTAGCTTTTATTGAAATAAAGACACCAGAAACAGACATTATCGGCGGTCAATATCGGGGCGATGAAGATGGTAGAGAAAATGTTATTTATAGTATGAGTAATGACTTGACGGGTGGAATTAATCAGACCCTGAATCAAAGAAAAATTTATTTAAACACACACGGAGATAATAATGGTAAATTTTTACATAATGCCAAGTGTATTTTAGTGATTGGCAAAATTAGTAAGTTTAAAAACGAAGATATGAAAAAATCTTTTGAATTGTATCGCTCGTCGTCTAAAGATGTGGAAATAATAACTTTCGATGAGTTATTTGGAAAGGTGCAAACATTTTTAGATTTATTAAAAGAATAATTATGTTTTATAATTTTTATGAAAATTAACGAAGCGACATCAACGGATCTAAAAATAATCAAAGAGCTTGAACAGCTCGGCTGGAAAAGTGGAGATACCTTGCTGTACCAGCAAGAATATCAACTTTCTCCGGAACAACAAAAAGAATTTGAAGGCAAAAAAAGCGTAAAGCCTGATATCGTTCTGACTGATTTAAGTGGCGATATTATTGCGGTATTTGAAAATAAATTAGAAGACGAAAAGAGAGGTTTGGTGAAATTGCGCGCTCTGTATTCGCAGGTTTTGAAACCGCGCTTTTTGTATGCCTGCTCACCGGAAAGAGTTTTGTTTTATGATACGACGTGGAAAGGATTTGACGCTGGGGAATTTCGCCGTGTAGATGGATTTATGTCGCTGGAGGAAATGAAACTCAAAATTGAGCAGGAGCGAAAAAAGAATTTGGATAAGAAAATTGAAATTGATACTTCTATTGCTGGCGGAATGGATAAAACAGTTGGGAAAGAGAGATATTATCAGCGCGAATGCATAGAAACGATCATCGAAAATTATAAGCAAGGCAAACAAAAAATGCTGGTGCATATGGCAACTGGATTGGGTAAAACTAGAACGACAGTTGCTTTGTCAAAAGCGCTGCTGGACGCTGGTATTGCTAAAAAGATCCTTTTTGTTGTTGATAGAGTGATGCTTGCTCAACAGGCGCTTGATGACGGCTTCAGTTTGATCGGCAGGGATTACACCTCTACTCGTCTTAAAACATCAAATTTTAGGCAACAAAAGCATGCCAATATCCATGTCGTTGTGATTGATACTTTAGAAAATATTTACAGGGATATTCCAAATACCTTTTATGATTTATTGATTGTGGACGAGTGTCACAGATCAATCAATATAAGCCGCAAGTTAATCTTTGATCATTTTTTATGTCCGCGTGTTGGGCTTACTGCTACTCCACGGACGGCAATTGCCAAAGAGGGGAAAAATATTTCTGAAGATGATCTTGCGATTATTGATACTTACAAGCTTTTTGGGTGTGAAAGTGGACAGCCTGATTATCAATTTGGGATGGATCGCGCAATTGATGAGGGATTTTTGGCACCATATGAAGTGGTGGAGGTTAAAACATATTTGACGCAATTAGCAGAGGAAAAAGGCGTTGAGTTTGATTCAGTTTTTGATCCGGATGAACAGAAAAAGATTATGCTTAGCAGTCCAAAGAAAATAAAACTGGAGCAATTGAATCGAAAATATTTGGCCAAGGAGCAAATTCAAAGAGTTGCTGAGGAAATTAAGAAGCATACTGTTTATGGAGAGAAAGTAATTCTTTTCGGAGTAAGTCAGACACATTGCCAAATGTTGGCAAGTGCATTGAATGAAATTTTTGATGAGGAGACTGAAAAATCAGGCACACGTTATGCTGAATCTATCATTTCGGAGAATAATGATATGAATCATGTATTAAAAACATGGTTTAAGAAGCCTAACAAAAAACCGTTTATAGCTGTTTCCGTAGATATCATGAGCACGGGCGTTGATATCCCATGTGTTCGTTATGTTGCTTTCTCGGCTCTTACAAAGTCAGTCGGAAAATATATTCAAATGCTAGGGCGCGGAACACGATTGGATCCAAAAACCGGAAAATTCAGCTTCGAGGTGCTTGATTTTGTCGGATTATGTAAGCGGATGGAGGACAACGGAAAAGGTACGCTAAAGGAAAATAAAAAATTGGTTTTATTGCCTGGAGGCACAACCAGCCAAGGAGAAGGATCTGGAAAACATGGGGATACTGGAAAAGGAATAATTGAAAATCCTGATCCTGAAAATCTGATTCAAAGAGTCTTGATTCACGGTGACAAAATCAGTGTCATTGATAACATTCCAATTGATGAGGCGAGGAAGATTTTTGAGGAAGAAATAGATGGCACAAAAAAGGCGGAAATTATTAAAATTAAGGAAAAAGTTAAGAAAAATCCCGAATATGAACCTACGGAAGAAGATCTTGAAATGATCAAGGATTTGATAAAAAATCCGGAAGTTTATCTTGATGAAGGACAATTACAAAAGATATATGAATATCCGCAAGGAACGCTGTGGGATTTTTTTCTGCATGCGTTCGGAATTAAAGAAATTCCAAATGTTGAAAAAAGAGTTGAGCAAGGCTTTAATAACTACATAAGCACCTATAATTTTACCGATGAGCAAATTAAAGCGCTTAGGAGAATCAAGGATATTTTTGTTGCTAATAAACTAGAGAAAAAAGAATTTTCAGTAGATGATATTTTTGCAAATCCAATTTTTGAAAGATTGATCGGAAGCAAGTCAGAGGTTGATGAGCTCTTTAATGGAGAGTTTGGCAAGATAATTGAAGATTTGGAAAATGCTATAAAGGCGTAACCGTTAGGCTTTAGCTCCGAAGGTTCAACCTTCGGAAATCGAGGGCGAAAAGGGAATTGTGATCCATAATAATAAATTTAAAATATGAAACTATATTTATTCGGCGGAGCCGAAAGGGGACAAGCGAGGGCGGAGCTTAAACTAATTGAGAAAGTCATAAATGAGCTGAAACCGGAGCAAATTTTGCATGTTCCTTTTTCCAGAATCAGCACGCATGAACCAGAATGGAAAGGTGATTGGTTTCATCGGAATATTCATTTGAAGCCGGGCATAAAATACCTGAAAGCCAGCAGAAAAAAAGATATGCTGAAGGTTGATTCACCTTTAATTTTTATGAGTGGGGGAAGCAGTTCTTCCAATCTGGTAAAAAAAGTGAGGGAGGATAAAAAGCTGCGGGATTTAGTAATGAATGCGGAGCATATCATCGGCGAATCGGCCGGGTCAAAAATTTTGGGAGAATATTTGAGGATTGAAGACGGCAGTTTGGTGAAAGGCTTGGGCATTTTGAAAAATACTATCATAGAACCGCATTACAGCGCAAAAAAGAGGCAGAAACTGCTTCTTCAGGAAATGAAGGACAAAAAAATGAAATATGGAGTTGGAATCGACAGTGTGACCGCAATGGTGGTTGAAGCTAAGGATTTTCCGAAGAAATGTAAAAAAATAGGCCTAGGCAAAATTGAGCTAAAAAGGCATAAATAAAAACTTCGCAGAAAATTTGACAAAGGTCTTTACGGTGATACAATATCACTATAAAAACTAAGTCAAACAAAAATGGAAAACAAAATCGCTCTTTTTGAAGGGCAAAAGATCCGTCGTCAGTGGGACGACGAAAAAGAAAGATGGTATTTTTCGGTGGTGGATGTGGTAAGGGCTTTAACAAACAGTATTGATGCGGGCGCTTACTGGAGGAAGTTGAAACAGAGATTAAAGGAAGATGGCAGCGAGGTCGTGACAAAATGTCACGAACTGAAATTTATGGCTAAAGATGGAAAATATTATATTTCTGACTCCGCTGATACTGAGGCTATGCTGCGTATTATTCAAACTATTCCATCTCCAAAAGCTGAGCCTTTTAAACTTTGGCTGGCGAAAGTAGGGTATGAACGGATTCAGGAAACGGCCGATCCGGAATTGTCCATAAACAGAGCGAGAGAAAATTGGAAAAAGCACGGACGAAGTTCGGAATGGATTCAGCGGCGCATGATGGGACAGGAAACCAGAAATAAGCTGACGGATTATTGGAGCGAACATAAAATAACCAAAAGGGAAGAATACGCGATTCTGACCAATATTATCCATCAGGAGTGGAGTGAATTGAGTGTCAGCCAGCATAAAAAAATGAAAAACTTGAAGCGGGAAAATTTGCGCGACCACATGAGCGATGCCGAATTGATCTTTACCGCTCTGGCGGAACTGTCTTCCAGAGAAATTGCCGATAGTAAAAACGCCAATGGCTTTGAAGAAAACAAAATCGCCGGACAAAAAGGCGGTGGCATAGCCAGACGAGCCAGAAAAGACTATGAGATTGAAACTGGGAAAAAAGTCGTGAATAATAAAAAATTTATAATATCCAAGTCGTCAACAAAACTGAAGTAATTTATTGCGCGAAGAAAAAAGGCGGACAGTTTGTCCGCCTCTTGTTTACGAGAGTATAAAGGTGAAGGATGGATAAAAGGGTTGTTCAATTCCGTTTTTTCCCTTTAGTATGAACAGCTTTCCAATGCCATCGGGTGGCAAAACTTCGGTTATGACAAATTCAATCGGTATTGTCCAGAAAATCCAGATTTTCTTTCCAATAAAAAACTTTGCGATTTCAAGTATTTTGCTTTCTAAGACTCCTTCTTCGACCAATTCTGTAAAAGCCTCAGAGCTATACAATATTCCTTTCTCGATCACATAAACGGGGTCGCAGTCTGCACAATCTACGCCAAATGGTTGCCGTTGGAATGCTTTGAAAGTATCTCTTCTTTTCATAAATTTCATACCAGTTTCCTTTGTTAAAGAATTTCAAACCAAGATTGGTTTGATGCTGAATATTAGCAATAATTAGATAAATGTCAAGATAGTTCGTCATTCTTTGACGAGCATAAATAAGCCATTGTAAGGTGGTACCTTGACAAAAGACTTTCTGTTTGATAAACTGACGACAAATAATTCGTCATAATTTTTATGTAATGAAATTGGAAAAAGTGTTGGAAAAACTTGGTTTTTCGGAAAATGAGAGCAAGGTCTACTTAGCTTCGCTTGAATTGAGCATGGCTTCAGCACAGGATATTGCCAAAAAAGCCAGGTTGAAGAGAACAACAGCCTATTCCGTATTGGAATATTTGGTGGAAAAAGAGGTAGTTAGTAAAACTAAAATTAAGCATAAAACGCGGTTTGTGGCGGAAGCACCTGAGAAACTTTTGAGCATCGTTAATGATCTGCATAAAAATATCAAGAATGCTTTGCCAGAATTGGAAGCAATTTATAATAAGAACGAAACAAAGCCGAAAATTACTTTCTTTGAAGGAGAGAACGCCATTCATCATGTTTATGAAGACACTTTGAAAGAAAAACCGGAGGAAATCCTGGAATGGAACACGGATGATTTTTTTGAGCGCTTTTCCAAGGATTATAATTATATAGGGAAGAGATTGGCTTTAGGCATAAAAGCCAGAAGAATTGGAAGCAAGGGTTCGCGCTGGGATACGAAGCATAAATATTTAGATAAAAAGGAATTGGCAAAAACATTGATTGTGCCAAAAGAAAATTTCAATCCGGAAATAGAAGTAAATATTTATAACAACAAAGTGGCTTTCATGAATTATGCGGAAAATATGTCCGTCATAATAGATTCAAAAGCAATCGCTGATGCTATGCGCCAGGTCTATGAGCTTTCATGGAAAGGTGCGGAATTAAGCTAGGTATCTTTGCATAAAACAGCGCAGTATAATATAGTATATACACTAAAGTTATAGGTCATGAACCCAGCACTAACTTTGAAGAAGTGCGGGACCATGATTAAGCTCTAATCTTTAATTATCTTTATAATAATCCGCAATTTCGGATTATTTATAAAGTTAGTGCTGGGTGAACTCTGACGTAGAGGAAATTAAAAATAGGCTGAATATAGTCGATGTTTTGCGGGATTATATCCGGCTGGAAAAAGCGGGCGCGAATTGGCGCGCGCTTTGTCCTTTTCATAATGAAAAAACTCCCTCATTTTTTGTTTCTCCGTCTCGCCAAATGTGGCATTGTTTTGGTGGCTGTAATGAAGGGGGAGATATTTNNCTTTGTCCTTTTCATAATGAAAAAAGCCCGTCGTTCATGATCAGTGAAGAACGGCAAAGCTATCATTGTTTCGGCTGTCAAAAAGGCGGAGACATTTTTTCTTTTGTCATGGAAATGGAAGGGCTTGAATTCAGAGATGCATTGAAGCAATTGGCAGAGAAAGCCGGAATCGAACTNNNNGCGGCGGAAAAAAATAAGACTTTGGAAATTCTGGAAATGGCGACCAAATTCTATCAAGCCCATCTTTTGCAGACAGCTTCCGGGAAAAAGATAATAAATTACCTAAAAGAAAGAGGGTTGAATGATGAATCGATCCAAACTTTCAGATTGGGATATGCTCCGGATGGTTGGAGAAACACAATTTCATTTTTGGAGAAGAAGGGATATAAATTAAGCGAAATAGAAAAAACCGGTCTTTTGGTAAAAAAAGAAAGCGCCCAAATTTCCAATTCTCAATTTCCAATTTCCAATCAAGTTCCAATTTCTAATGATCAAAATACTAAATACCAGATACAAAATACCAGGTATTACGATCGGTTCCGCGATAGAATAATGTTTCCCATCGCAGACACGAACGGAAAAATAGTCGGATACAGCGCGCGAGTGGCCCCAGGCGGAGATGAAACGCAGGCAAAATACGTGAATACTCCTGAGACAGAGGTATATCATAAAAGCAAGATTTTATACGGCATCGATAAGGCAAAACAGGAAATGCGCCAGAAAGATTCAGTCCTTTTGGTCGAAGGAAATATGGACGTGATCGCTTCCGCCCAAGCGGGGATAAAAAATACGGTCGCGGTTTCCGGAACGGCGCTTACTCTGGATCAGATAAATATAATCAAAAGATATACGGATAAGGTAAAAATGTTTTTCGATATGGACAGTGCCGGGGAGCAGGCCACCAAAAAAAGCATCAAGCTTTGTTTTGAAAAAGAGATGGATGTCAGGGTGGTGAAACTGCCTGAAGGAAAAGATGCGGCGGAACTGGCGCAAAAAAATCCGGAAGAACTGAAAATGGCTGTGGAGCAGGCGAGTCCGGCCATGGAATATTTCTTCGACAAGGTTTTGGAAAAGAATGACAAGGAAAAAGTGCAGGATAAAAAAGTGATTGCGCTTGAACTTTTGGACATGATTGATAATATGACCAACGCCATCGAGAAGAGCCACTGGATAAAAAAACTGGGAGACACTTTGGGAGTGGAGGAGTCCATATTGACGGATATGCTTAAACAAGCTACGCTTAGAGATAGAATAACGAAAAAATCTTCCTCCAGTCCTCGTGCGGATGTGTTCATCCCGAGAAAGAAACTGGAAATTCTTTTGGAAGACTTGATCGGACTGATGCTTGTTTCTCCTGGAGTTTGGGAGGCAGTGACAGAAAAAGAGCGATTAAATGCGCTTTTCCTAAAAGATAGCCTCCTAAGCGTCTTGTTGGAAAATGGGAAGCAATTCCATTTTAACTTTGATGATTTTTTAAAATCATCCTTTGCGCGTGACATCAAAGAGGAAATAGAAAAAATATATTTTGAAAAGAAATACAGGTTGGGCCTGAACAATGAATTGGAAGAAATTTTGATCGATGATCCGGTGGCTGAGGCGGAGAGATGTCTGAAGGAAATCAGAAAAGAGAGCAAGAAGGAAGAACTGGAAAAAATAATTTGCGATCTTCAAATAGCGGAAAAAGAAGGAGATAGGGAAGCGGCAAAAATTTTACGGACGCATACAAAAAAAATTTTGGAAGAAATAAATCAACTTGCTTGATGAATCATACGCAACTTCATATTGTATAAATTAATAACTAATTAGCCTGTCTAATTAGCAAAGTTTCTATTTATGGCGAAAATTAAAAAAACTAAAAAAACTGCGCAGGCAGGCAAAAAAGCGTCAAAGGCGAAGAAAAAGCCGATGAAGTCTTCTGCTCCAAAAAAGAAAAAGAACCTGCAGAAAGCAAAAAAGGTCGCGGTCAAAAAAGCGGCCAAGAAAGTTGTGAAGAAAGAGAAAACATCAAAGAAATCCAAAAAGCAGGTTAAAAAAACTGCGGCAAAAATTTCTCCAAAAGAAGAAGTCAAGAGGAAAGATCTGGTCGGCGAACTTGTTTCCCGCGGAAAACAAAGAGGGTTTGTGACGGAGGATGAAATTTTGCACGCTGTTCCGAATGCCGAACAAAATATCGAAGAGCTGGAAAGCCTTTATGAAAGATTGGAAGAGGTCGGTGTTCGCGTGATGAGTTCCGATGAGATGCTGAAATTGGAAACGGACAAGATTTCCGAGAATATGGAGCAGGAGAAAAAGGGAGGAAGGAAGAAGAGGGAGGCAGTAGAAGTTCCTGAGGACGCTTCATCCGATCTGGTGCAGATGTATCTCCGGGAAATCGGGCGAGTCGGACTTTTGAAGTCGGAAGAGGAAATTTCCTTGGCGAAAAGGATCGAAAAAGGAGATCCGCAAGCCAAACAAAAACTGACGGAAGCTAACTTGCGTCTGGTGGTGAGCATAGCCAAAAAATATGTCGGGAGGTCTCATAATCTTTCTCTTTTGGATCTGATCCAGGAAGGAAACAT
>DQBY01000072.1:0-9742 GCA_003534085.1 Candidatus Moraniibacteriota bacterium
TTCAAAATCATCATCTATCTTTGAAAAATATATCTTGTCAATTACAATTTCAATAGTATGAATTTTTGCTTTTTCCAAAGGTATCCTTTCTTCCAAACTTCTCATCTTTCCATCAATTCTCACCTCAGAAAAACCGGCCTCGTAAGTATCCTGAAGCATTTGAAAATATTCTCCCTTTCTTCCTCTTACTACCGGAGATAAAATAAACAACGATCCCTCTTCTTTAAGCGACTCTTCTGTTTTTTTAAATATTTCATCAGCCGTCATTTTTTCAATACTAATCCCGCAATCAGGACAATGAGGTTTTCCGATTCTGGCGTATAAAACCCTTAAATAATCATATATCTCTGTAATGGTCGAAACGGTAGAACGCGGATTACTGCTATGAGCTTTTTGGCTAATTGAAATAGCCGGAGACAATCCTTCTATTTCATCAACATCAGGTTTTTGCATTCCTCCTAAAAACTGCCTGGCATATGAAGATAGTGATTCAATATATCTTCTCTGTCCTTCGGCAAAAATTGTATCAAAAGCCAAACTTGATTTTCCCGAGCCGGATAATCCAGTAAACACAACCATTTTATTTCTCGGCAATTCTAAAGAAACATTTTTTAAATTATGTTCTCTGGCTCCCTTAATTATTATCTTATTCATATTATTTTATGTCATTCCGGACTTGATCCGGAATCTAATAAAGCTTCGCGAACCCAAGACCACCCGATTAGATCCTGAATCAAGTTCAGGATGACAAACTCTATTCGTATATTCGTAAAAATTCGTAATTCGTAAAGAATGCCAAAAACCTTCCCCTTTCGGGTACTTTGCCCTATGGTTCGCCTCGAACTTACAGGGTCTGCTTCATTTGATAATACATAATAGCATGGGCAAGAATTGCAATCAAGAATAAAAAAAGCCGGACCGCACGATTGCGATCCGGTACAATGATTCATTTCTCATGCCGTCTTTGCGGCTTTAAACTGCGTTCCGCATTTACTGCACTTTACCATGCCCTCTTTCTTTACTACATTCTTTGCTTTGCAGTTAAGGCACCGTGCAAAAATGTCGTAATAAATTTTAGAAAGTCCGATTATTTTTTTACCATGGCTCCTTTTCTCGGAAGCATCGGTCTCTCCATCCCGGATGGGATTCCGAGGGAAACGCTCATTCTCCGTCTTCAGCCGATCCAATGTCGCCTGCTTGCGGCCGAACAATCCTCCTCCGTTACGGCGGAATTTTCCCCCAGCCCGCGGATCATAAGTCGGTCCTTTCAAGAAATTTTTCTTTTTAGCGCTCATGTTTACCTCCTTTTTCGTCTAAAAAATCGATAAGCATCGTCCCTTCCAGCTTTGCCAGAACATCTTCCAGAAAATCATCCGCCGGCATTCCACACTGAGCATGATAAATCTTTGCCTGGAAAGCCATTTCCAACTTGTCGAGTTGCCGGACAAAAATAGCTTCGGGCGTTTTGCCCTTTTCGTATTCTTCCCAGAGCTCTATGATCCACTTAGCCTCAGGAAATTTCTCAAAGAGTTTGTAAATGCCCTTTTTCTCAAGAAGATATTTTTCTTTTTTGGAAATTTTCTGATTAGGAGTGATGTCACCTGCATAAACCTCTCCGAGCTCATGGATCAGCGCCATGATGACAGCCCTATTCACATCAATATTCAAAGAATATCGAGAATCCAGCATCAGAACAAGCATGGCCACTCCGAAACAATGATCAGCCACGCTTTCGCATTTTTCCAGAGACAACCCTCTTTCAAGCCAGCCTTGCCGATAAAGCTGCTTCAGATGATTTATTTGCAGATAAAGTCCGAATATTGAATCGATCTTTTTCTTTCGAAAAAACAAGAGGGGATTTTTATTCTTAGTCCACATTTTATAGCACCTCCGATATTATTTTAAAAAAACAGTTATTTATAAGCAAATTAGCAAGAAGCGGGGAAATAGTCAATTGAAAAGCCGGCCCCTTCCGGACCGGCTTCGGATATTCTATTTTTTCTTATCTCTTTTTCCTTATTTCATTTTCACTTATCAAGCGTGAAACTTCTTTCAAAGAAGTGATTATAGACTCAACATCTTTGATCGCCGCCAATTCGTTTGCTTTCTTCCAAGCTTCGGCAAGCGGAGACTGCGCTTCATTGTACTGCAGAAGACGATTGGCAATCCTCCTGGCGATATAACTGGCTTCTTCAATTCCGATTTCCCGGCCTCTTTCTTTTTTTATGCCTAGATTCAATGCCTCCTCCTGCACGCATCTCAATTTTTCCTTTTCCGCTTCGTCCGGTTCCGGCATCTTTTCTCCCGGCCTCATTTCATGTTCGATCAGCAACCTGCCCAATTTATTAAGATTTTTAATTTTATCGTAAGCGTTTTCAGTCCTTCTTATTTCCATTGCCGTCTCATACGCCTCAGTCAGCGCGGAATTTCCATGCTTATATCCGATAAGCTGGGAAGAAATCCGTTCCGCCACATAATCCATAGCCTTGGGATCATTCTCTTCATTTACTCCGATCCAAAGCGCTTCTTCAGCCAAATATCTGAGCTTGATAGGACTCATATTTATTTTTTCCTCTTCGCTTTTACGCGATCCTTCATTTCTAGATCCAAATTCCATAATTTTGTTTTTATAAATAATAAAAGACGGCTCACCCGTCTTTATTTGTCAATTATAGCATATTATTTTAGACTTGTCCAGTCTATGTTTTATCTTGCGCGTCATAAAAAAACCGGCCCCTTTTAGGGGGCCGGTTTGGATTTTCAGAATTAGTGGCAACTGGCATCAGCGGCTGTTGCCGGTGCTGTTCCGTCTCCGAATCCCGGCGCTGGCGAATCTGATGAAAGTTTCGCGTCGCATTCTTTCGGAGGATTGTTGAAAGCGGAGCAGATAGCCTTCAGGATGCTGGCCGGATCTCTTCCAGAAGAAGCTACGACGCCGTTCACGACCAATGTCGGCGAACCCTGTACTCCGTATTTGCCATTTTCTTCTTTGTTCACGTCAAATGGAGGAAATTGTCCGTTGCTCCAGGTGCTTTTGTCAGCAGCTTTTTTCTTTATGCCAAACTGAGAATCAGCCTGAGCCTTGCAACTTGCAACTTGCGAAACATTCACTCCGGCTGTTTTCAGACATGCGTCGGATGTGCCTTCCCCCTTTTTCAAAAAACAAGTCATATAGTTGGAAAGCTTGGCAGGCTGAGTCTTCTGGATGCAATATTGGAGCAAGTTTTCATCGATCTCCTTGTCGCCATGCATGATGTAATCGACAAATCCCATTTCATACTTGATCTTGGATCCGAGAGTGCCGACCACGGGCAAAATTCCTTTCACCATCTGGGTTCCGAACGGACAGTAACTCATCACAAAAAGTTTCACCTCGGGCTTATCGCTCTTTGGAATTTCCTTTGCAACCTCTGCTTCAGCGCCTTCGCCTTCCGGAGCTGCTTCTTCTTTGATTATATCCATCGCCTGAGGAAAGAACTTTGTTCCTTGCTTTGTCATATAGGAGATGACCTCTTGACCCGCAACTCCGACTGTCACTTTATACAACCCGCTCTCTTCCACCAGTTCTTTTATCTCGATCTTAGTCCCGGGCTGGACCAGGTTATTTTCGATAAATTCGGCAACTTTAATTTTTGCCTCTTCTTCGCTCAGATTTTTAGAAAATATTTTACCTAAAGAAAATTTATCCGGATTTTGGGCATATACCGCATACCCGATCAGAAGAAACAGGATAAGGACTCCTATGATATTTTTTTGATTCTTTTTGATCACAGCAACGCTCAATCCGCAGCACTTCTTGGCGTGNNGACGTGATTTTCCGCATGACCTTCTTTTTTGTGTTCAGCTTTGTGTTCAGCGTTCTCCATAATTTTCATTTAAACTTTTAATATTTAACTCATTTTACTCTTCTCTTGAAAAATAGGCAAGTTTACGCATTTATCCGAGTTTCAGCCAAGAGCTCTTTCACTTCCCGAGCCAAGTCTGACGGCGTGCGCTCCGATTTCACGAAAAATCTGTCCGCGCCCAGATCCATCGCGCTCGATCTGTCCTCCGGATCTCCCAAACTGGTCAGCACAATCACCGGAATTTTTTTATATTTTCCTTTTATTTTTTTCAGCGCGTCGAAACCGTCCATCTTAGGCATGATCACGTCCATAAGTATCAGATCTATCAACTCGTTATTTTTTTTGACTTGCTCGACCGCTTCTTCTCCATTGGT
The DNA here is from genome assembly GCA_003534085.1 of Candidatus Moraniibacteriota bacterium. GTDB lineage: Bacteria > Patescibacteriota > Minisyncoccia > Moranbacterales > UBA2206 > UBA11098. Next base: position 4,220 of record DQBY01000072.1, read on the forward strand.
CGCCAAGATCATATCAAAACCTTCGCTGATCAGCTTGTGATTGTATATTTCGCGCAAACTTTCGTCATCCTCAGCCAGCAGAATAGTCAATTTTTTTTCTTCATCCATGCTAATTTAGAAAAAATTTAAGAAATTTTTAAAATAATCCACAACGGGAGCCATCATTATTTCGAATTTGAAAGGGTTGTTCTTGAATCCCAAAGTGGATAACAATACGCTCAAAATCGAAGTTATCAAGAAAAAAACGACAGAAACGACAATGATTGAAATAGGAATCAGGCTGATGAAAAACATCTTTATCTTCCTGTGGCGCCTTTTCAAGGCCGTATAGGAATGATAATGCTGATCAAGCCTGGTATTCTCGACTTCATTTCCCTTGCCTTCAAACTTCTGAAGACGCAATTCCGTTTCCGAAGGATACCGAAAAACCAGATAATACGCATCCGTCAGATAAATTTTTACTTTTTTCAGGATAGATTTGAATGATTCCATAAGCTCCTTCTCATTATAATACGGAAAAGAACTTGAATCAAATAAATCTGGCCGATTTACATTTATCTGGCATAACGACAGATTGACTAATCCGTAGACATATTATAATATTTCAATAAATTTAGTCATAAAAAATCTGCCAAGGAGGGCAAAATGCTCAAAAAAATATTCCAGTTCCTTTTACAACCCCTTTTCAAGGAAAGAAAGAGCCGGGAAGCTTTGCATGGCGTTGCCAAAATAATAAGCGTGCCGCCGACAACAGTTCAGGGCAATTCGCTTGAACTCCGCAAGCTTTGGATCGGATGCGAAATACCGGGCGAACTGATCAGTCTTGATCTATTCTCAGCTTCCTTTGATGATTGCATGCAATCTCTGCGAAAAAAACACGGACCAGCTGCTGAGGATTATATCAAATTTTGGGAAAAATGGTGGCAAGACAATGAGCCATATATCCATTTAGGAGAGACCAAAATGCTGGTCACTACCACCTTGGATTTTCAGAATTGCTTCGTATTCGTAACAAACAAAAATCCTAACTGAACAAGTTAGGATTTTCTTTTTTGCCCCCTCTGCAATTTTCGCAATTCGATGATTTCATCGCGGATGATGGCTGCGCGGCAGACTCTTAGATGATAAAATTATTTTTTAATTTTTTTACGATTTTCTGTTTACCTCCTCTTGCCAATACTTCAAGGGTACGTACAATTTGTACCCTCCCCTTAGCAAGTTCCATATCTCAACTTTTCATGCGTTGGATATATTGTTTTGGATCACTTGAATTTATAAGAACTAAAACTACATCCTCAACCACAAACCACCATTCATTGCTATGCCAGATTTTTCTAATTTCCCTGCCTTCAAAAATTGCCAACTCATTTTTATCTATTTTCATATTTTATTTTTAGGTTATTATAGTGATATTGTATCACTCATCGTTCTGTTGTCAATACTTCCTTTGTCTGTGTATATCCGTGCATTCAAGTCCTAAAGCCGGGCTTTAGAAAAAGCTCTAATTTTCTTGCGTTTCCATGTCCTAACATTCCTAAATACGAATTCAACGTTTCTGGCGTCGGATTTTTCTGAATTCTTTTCAACATTCTCCGCTTGCTTGCTGCCCGCAAAACCCGATGGTCAGAAAAATTAACCCAACCTAGAAAATCAACTCCCGACGATAATGTTTTAATAAAAACTTTATTTGGATGCAATCCCAATTTTAAATCATTCTTTAAGAATTTTGCAATTTCAATAACCATCTTTTCCAAATATTCCCTATCCTCGGAAAAAATTACAAAATCATCCGCGTAACGGATGTAATATTTGGCCTTGATCTTATGCTTCATAAACTGATCAGATTTGTTCATGTAAATATTCACAAACAGTTGCGAGGTTAAATTTCCCAATGGCAACCCGACACCAATTTTCCCATTAGTATTGAAACTTTCAATGACCTCCTCCAGCAGCCAGATTACATTTTTGTCCGGAATATACCCTCTCAAAATTCCCATTAAAATCTCATGATCGATATTGGCAAAAAATTTCCGAATATCGCATTTCAAAATCCAACAGGTTTGGGTATTATTTTTACTGACTTTATAGGCGAATTCTTTGAATCTTTTAATTGACTTGTGCGTGCCCTTTCTCAATCTGCAAGAATATGAGTCGGCGATAAATATTTTGTCGAAAAATGGGTAAAGTTTCCTATAGATTGCGTGGTGAAGCAGCCGGTCGCGAACCATAGCCTTGTGAATATCTCTCGGTTTTGGATCATTGATTTTGAACGCTTGATACCCGCCGTGTTTGTAGGTATGATAAAAAAGATCTTCGTGCAGCGCAAAAATATTGTCCATCAGACGCATAGAAAATTGTTGCACATCCTTTTTCCCGCGCTTGCCCCGGACGAATTCTTTCCACGCTTCCAAAAGATTTTCTAAACAAATAATTTCTTCAAAACTATGACTCAATTGAATTTTTACCCCGTTAAATACCATATAAAAAATATTTTTTAATTTAATATAAGAAACATATGTCTTTTGAAAACAATAATATCAATAATGCATTATTTAACAGGGTGAATAATCAAAGTTCTACTTTTAAGACCCCCCCCCCAGCTGCCCGCGGTATTTGAGAAAATAAAAAGCTTGTATTTATTATGGTATACCTACTATCAAATTTTGCCCAAAGCTCATCGATACACTTTGGGACAAAAGACTGACAGGATGTTTATGGAAATGATCGAAGCAGTAGCCGTGGCCAGCTTTTTGAAAGCGGAAGAAAAAATACCGTATGTGAAATTAGCCATCCGCAAATCCGATGTCTTGAAAATATTTTTACATATCCTATGGGAAACTAAATCCCTGAATACTACAAAATATATTCAGCTTTCGGAAAAATTAAATGAGATTGGCAAAAATTTGGGAGGTTGGGTTGGCAAACTTTTGAATCCAAAACCGCTTCAGCAAGTTCAGAATAAACAAAACTCTCCCAGCAATAATGCGGGAGAGAAATGAAAAGAGTTTCAGACACCGGGGAACACGCACCTGCGATTCCACCTGTTGTCAAAGTAGTTGAGATTCAGCTTACGCTTACCGCCATCCTCGTTCAGCACCAGCACGTTGCGGTTGCCGTTCGGATTGAGCACAACTGTATGAAATATCATCCACACCACCACCCGTCGAATACTCTCAGGGCTGAATCGAATTCGGAATCTAAAATTCCCTAATATTTCACACCAAGTATCTTCATTTTTTGAAGTGTCTACATACACCACTCTATCCAAAACCGTAATCATGGATATTCTCGATGCATGGATACTGGATTCGGAAGCAAAAAACCGTGATCGCTTGCATATTTTCCTATTACCTTTTTTATTGTAGCACAAAATTTAAGAGCCTCGTGTGAAATAACAACACGAGGCCCAATTTTTTTGTTTCCAAGGACTTAGTTTCAAAGGTCTGTAGATCTGAGAAACCTAGTCCAAAGGACTAATTCTTGCAGACACCGGGGAACACGCACCTGCGATCCCACCTGCCGTCAAAGCAGCCGAGATTCAGCTTACGCTTACCGCCANNGCCCGTCGCCAAAGTAGCTGAGATCCAGCCCACGCTCACCGCCATCCTCGAACAGCACCAGCACGCGGCGGTAGCCGTACGGACGGAGCACAGGTTCGTGAAGAAATATTATTGGACGCTTTCTTTGCTCTTCGGGATGCTCAATCCCAAAATAGAGAGCATCTTCGTAGGTTGGACGTTCCAACCCCCTACTCTCAAACTCCTTAAGAACATCTTCGGAGCTTGGATCATAATCAAACTCAACAAATTCGAGTCTGCGTTCAACCGGTTCGTGCTTTTGGATCGGAAACCGTTCGTCCGTAATCCAGTCGTTGAACCAGTCATATCCGCCCTTCCTTATGAGTTCCGAAGTGGAAAATGACCCACCAAGTGTCAGCAAAAAAACAATACTATTTTCAATTTCGTCAAAAATCTTTGAAAGGCTTCTTGACAAAATCTTTCCATTCTTGCCGAGCTTCACAATGAAGCTAGCATAATTCCTGCCATTGAGTGCTTTCCCAAGTGCGCGTGCAATAATCGCAAGCACCTCGCCCAACTGTCCCAATGTCCATCCTTTTACTTCCTCGTCGGCTGTTCCAGGGTTTCCCATGGCTGTACCTCCATTTTATAAGAACATTTTTCCCCAGCCCATGTGGGGTACATTCAGCCGTTTTCAGGGCTGATTGTTGATTATATCTCAAATCAGCCTAAAAGTCAATGGAAGCGGCACTTTTGGCCGAAATAAAGCCTAAAATAACTAAATAATTTTACCGCAACTGCAATTTCCGCAGCTCGATTATCTCGTCGCGGATTATGGCGGCTTTTTCGCCCCGTAAAATGATTCTGATGAATCATCACGGGGCATCGCGTGATTGCCTATAAAAATAATTTACTTGATTTGAAGTTTTCTTAGTTCTATAATCTCATCCCTAATTATGGTGGCACGCTCGAATTCAAGATTTTTTGAAGCGCGTTTCATTTCTTGTTCGCGCTGGCGGATGTAGCCGGCCATGTCTTCCAAGCTTTCCAGATGCGAAAAATCGCGCGGAACTTCCGGCCTGAGCTCGTGATCCACGATCGACTCGATATTTTTCTTGATTGTCTTCGGCGTGATGCCATGTTTTTTGTTATACGCGGTCTGGATCGCCCGCCTTCGATTCGTTTCTCCTATCGCCCGCTTCATTGAGCCCGTCATATTGTCGGCATACAAAATCACCCGGCCGGAAATATTCCTGGCCGCCCGCCCGATCGTCTGGATCAAAGATGTTTCGCTCCGCAAAAATCCTTCTTTGTCGGCATCGAGTATCGCGACTAAAGAAACTTCCGGAAGATCCAAACCTTCGCGCAAAAGATTCACTCCGACCAAAACGTCAAAACTTCCGCGCCGAAGTTCTTCCAGGATGTGTATCCTTTCCAGAGTGGCGATGTCAGAATGAAGATATTCAGCTTTGATCTTATTCTCTCTCAGATATTCCGAAAGATCCTCCGCCATTTTCTTCGTGAGCGCAGTGATCAAAACTCTTTCTCCCCTCTCTACCACTTTTTCTATCTCAAACAGAACATCTTTCACCTGTCCTTTCGCTGATTTAACTACAAGCTCCGGATCAATTAATCCCGTAGGTCTGATTATTTGTTCAGCAATGCCGGATTTGAGATTTGAGATTTGAGATTTGTCCCGAGTGCTCGGGATTGTTTGGAATTTGGAATTTGGAATTTGTGATTTTTCCAGTTCATACGAAGCAGGCGTGGCTGACGTAAATATCAATTGATTTATCTTGCTCTCAAATTCATCAAACTTGAGCGGCCGATTATCGAAAGCGCTCGGCAGACGAAAGCCGTTGTCCACCAAAGATTTTTTCCGGGAGAAATCACCGTTGAACATCCCGTTCAACTGAGGCACGGTCACATGCGATTCGTCGATCACCATCAGAAAGTCTTTCGGCCCGCCTCGCGTCGACGAGCGGTCTCCGCGAGTCGAGGCGGG
>DQBY01000072.1:9785-10506 GCA_003534085.1 Candidatus Moraniibacteriota bacterium
TAGCGCGAATAATTTTCGATGCCGTTGCAATATCCGATCTCGCGCATCATTTCGATATCCTGCCTGGTCCTTCTTCCGATCCGGTCCGCTTCCAGAAGTTGGCCGTTATTTTTGAAAAATTCCAACCGCTCCTCCAATTCTTTTTCTATTTTACCCAAAGCTTCTTCCAGGATAGGTTCCGGAACGACAAAATGCTTGGCCGGATAAAGGACAGCTTTTTCCAGCTTGCCCAATTCTTCTCCGGTCAAAAAATCATATTCAAAAATTTTCTTTACCACTTCACCGGAAGTAGCGGTCCGACCGCTTTTGGCAGTTTTGGCCGAGAGCGGTCGGTCCGCTACGCCCGCTTCGCCCAACTCAATTCTCACCACGACTTCTTTTCCGGGATACATGATTTCTATCACCGGTCCGTTAACACGAAATTTTCCGCGCTTTAAAATATCCGAGCGGGAATATTGCATGTCGATTAATTTTCGGATGATTTCCTCCCGGTTAATTTTTTCTCCGACACCTATGCTTAAAGTAATATCCTTATAATATTCCGGCGAACCCAATCCATAGATGCAGGAAACCGAAGCTACGATAATAGTGTCACGCCGAGAAAGCAGAGCGGCGGTGGAAGCGTGACGCAACCGGTCGATCTCATCATTGATCTGCGCTTCCTTTTCGATGTACGTGTCGGTGGAAGAGATGTAAGCCTCGGGCTGGTAGTAATCATAGT
>DQBY01000106.1 GCA_003534085.1 Candidatus Moraniibacteriota bacterium
ATGTATTTATTCTTTGACACAGAAACCAACGGGTTGCCTAAAAAATGGGACGCTCGAGTTCACGACTTGGATAACTGGCCAAGGCTGGTCCAAATAGCTTGGACGCATTACGACGAAAACAGAAACAAATTGGCAGAGCATTGCTATATCATCAAGCCGGAGGGCTACACGATCAGCGAGGAGACCGCCAAGATTAACAGACTGACGCAGGAGCGAGCAGAAAAAGAGGGCGTACCGCTTAAATATGCCTTGCGGATGTTCGCAATGACTCTCAAACAGACAAAATTTCTCGTCGCGCACAATATCAGTTTTGACAAATCAGTCGTGGGGAGCGAATTGATCCGGCTCGGAGCAGAGGATGTCTATGATGAATTTAAAGAAATTGAAAGGATTTGCACAATGCACTCAACGACAAAGTTTTGCAACATCCCGGGAAATCACGGTCCAAAGTGGCCAAAGCTGTCAGAACTTTTCGAGAAGCTGAACATGGGCGAAGCAGTGAGCGAGGATTTGCACGACGCTATGGAAGATGTGAATGTTATGGTTGATTGCTTTTTCAAATTAAAAGATCGGAAAATTATATGATGAGCGTCTTTTCAATGGTTTTTATAAAGCCCCAACAAAACAGAATTTATCTCGTAGTTAAAGACGCCAAGGATTTGCAAGAAGCGGTTTTGTTTTCGCAGATAGAGATTGAGAAGACGGGAGAGCGGGCGCAGGATTGGCAAATGGTTGTTTCCAATAAGTGGCCACTGCCAGAGGCGAGGGTTGAGGAGACACCGGCACCGTTGGTTTTGCAGGTCGCCCCGGACACGAAAGAAACGAAAAAGGATTTGTCTTTTAAGAATAAATTGATCAAGACAATACTCGATGATAAAAACGGAAGATTGCTAATTATGGTCAGACATCTTTTTAATCAAAATGAGCTTAATTTTTTAAACGAGGAAATAAAAAAATGAAAAAAACGACTCCGGGTCAAAGCCCAGCGAAAAAGAGAACACGAGCCGAAAAGCTCAAGCACAAAGAAGCTTTACAACTCAAGCGATCCAAGCTTTCAGACAAAAAGAAGCTCGAGCGCGAAAGTGAGAAAAGAGCCAAGCGAGCCGTCAAAGCTGAAAACCATAAACAAGAAGCTATCAACCAAGAGAGAGCAAGGAGAAATGCAAAGAGAAGAGAGGTTATGGATATAGTGAACAAAGCGGAGCGCGAGGGAGGGAGCGAGGGGGTAAAGGGTTTGTTTAAAAGCATATTTAAAAAGAAGCAAAAATAATGACCAAAAAGAAAACAAAAAAAAAGGTGGTTGAAAAAAAGAAAGTTTTAAAAAAAAGGACGGTTGTTAAAAATGCAAAAAAAACCAAAAGCACACAAGAGTTGCTAGATGATCCAAAGAAAGAATTATTTTGCAGATTGTATGTTGAAAATGATGAATTGAGAGGTAATGGCGGAATGTGTTTTGCAATCGCGAGTGGAATTGATCTTGATAAATTAGATAGGACAGTTTTGCGAGATGAAAAGGGAGATGTTATTCAGGATAGTGAATACAACAAGATGATGAATGTTTGTTATGTGTCAGCAAATAGATTGTTAAGAAATGTTAAGATTTCAGAACGGATGAGAAAAGTTTTGAATGAGATGTTGGAGGATAAAATTGTCGACGGAGAGCTGGCAAAAGTTATTTTGCAAAACGATGAGTTGCCGGCTAAAATTTCCGCAATCCGTGAATATAATAAGCTCAAGAAGCGCACGATTGATAGGCTTGAAATTACAAACAAAAGACCTTTCGAAGATCTCACAGATGAGGAGTTGGCCGAAGCGATCAATGACGGCATTAAATTTTTAAGGAAAAAATAAAATGATCAAAGAATATAAATTTGATTATAAAAACGGAAAAGCCATTGCCAAGATAGAGCAAATAGAAAAAGGCTTTTCATTTAGGTGGTGGTTTGAATTCGACGGCAGGCAATATGGCGACATCTCTGTTTGGCCAGAGAATCCAGGAGACGACAAGATTATTGAGATAACAAAAATAAGGATAAACGACACGCTTGGTAAAATACAAAAAAATCCTGGTTAGGACTTGCCCGGCGATCAAGACACAGAATCGGGACATCCTTTGGCTTCACAGCCCTATCTATGCCTTGATTTAAACGCCGATATAACAATATACATCAGTAAATAACATTTATTTCATCAAAAATATGGAAATCGTAAAGGAAATGACAGGCTACACCACAGCTCACAAGCTCGAGATAGTGAAAAATCACTTCATTCCGGGCGCTAAAGTGTCTAAATACTCGGAAATTTCGGGTGTTGCGGTCGCTATGCGCGCTATGCTTGAGGCTGGAATCAACAAAGGAGAATATGAAACTGGCTATGCGCTGGCTCATAATCAAATCGAGGATAAAGAACCTATGGCTTTTTTTGTTGTAAATAAGGATTATGTGGGGGAGGGCAAGATGTTTGAAGCGCACGCGATTATCAATCCGGAGATCATCGAGGCGCCGACAACGATTGATGTTGAGGGAGAGAAGCGCAACAATATCTATGAAGTCGAGGAGGGTTGCTTTTCGTTTCCATTCAGACAGCCAAAAAAGACCAAGCGCTATTTTAAAATCAAAGTCAGATATTATATTCCCGGCCGTTTCTTCGGACTCAAGAAGATTGAGAAATGGATTGAGGGACTCCCTGCCCACATCTATCAACACGAAACGGATCACGTTAATGGGTTGAATATATACTTTGACAAATAATTGACTTTCACGGGGTTATTGTGTATAATTACCCTATGAAATACATAATAAAAAAAGGACAATACGAACACCGTCTAGTAATGGAAAAATACCTCGGCAGAAAGTTAAAGTCTGACGAGCACATTCATCACATAAACGGGAACAAGCAAGACAACAGAATTGAGAACCTTGCGTTGACATTTCAAAAGAATCACACCAAATTTCACGGTGTCTTTAAAAAATGGAGCAACTCAAGCGAAAACAAGAAAGAAAAACATCCTCGTTGGAGAGAGGAAATAACTGAGAAAGTTTTATTGGACTGCTTTGATAAAACAAAGTCGCTTCACAAAATGCAAATAGAATTAAAAATGGAAAGAAAACTTATATCAAGTCGCCTCAATCATTATGGTTGGGAGGTTGTAAGACAACGAGCCAAGACTGGATATGGCTGGGATAATTATTTAAAAAGGAAATAAAAACTATGTTTGAGGGAATCAAAAAGAGATTTAAAATGACAGTCCGCGACACTAACGCGGATTTAGTGTTGATAGATGAGGATAATGAAAATACAGAGAGTCCAACAAGAAAAAAGACATCAAGTCATATTCCGACAATTTGTGTA
>DQBY01000036.1 GCA_003534085.1 Candidatus Moraniibacteriota bacterium
TCGATAAATACTCCGCCAGTTTTCTGATCTTCATACTGGGCTATGCCGGAGCATCATTTTTTCTTCCGCAACAAGTCGCCCTATACAAAGGAACGCTGAAATTTTTCAACGATAATTACGGCTATTTTTCCCGGATCCTTGTCGATTACAGCCATTCTTTGATCGCAGTCATTTTCTTCTTTCTGGGCGCTTATTATCTGGCAGCAAAAACGGGGCGGAAAAAAGAATCATTGTGGCTCTCCCTTTCAGCTCTTGTTCCGTTTTTTATGGCAGTGTTTTTATGGAGAAGAAATACCGGACAGCAATACATTTTCTTTGCGCAGTCTTTCCTGATAATTTTGATCAGTTCCGGAATATACGGGGCGGCAAAACTGCTGCAGGAGAGCATCATAGATAATTCAAAGAAAAATATTTTTTACTCAGCGATAATCCTGTCCCTGGCCATACTGCCGAATTATGCTTATTTCTTTTCCAAAAATAATACTTACGCGCAGACGTCGCAAGCAGAAAACCCGCGATACAAAAGCGTCTTTGCCTATTTCAAAAAACACAGGACCGCTGACGACGTCCTGATAACCAGGAATTTCCGCAACTATTATTGGAGCGGAGAAAATGTGCCCGTGTACAGTTTCGGAGGCGAGCTGGCCGCGAAAAAATTCCAGATGCAAGATCTGGAATCGATATTGGGCCGGCATCCCTCAGGATGGTTCATCTTTTCCGATAACGATGACAGCTACATTTCCAACGATGTCATCGAGCATATCCAAAAAAACTTTGAGCAGATCAATCACATTTCCGTAAGAGGGAAGATCAAAATGTACAGATGGAAATAAAGTTTAGGAAATTAAAAAACCGCGAGAGCGGTTTTTAGTTTGTTTCTTCTTATTATTTCTGAAATATCCTGAACAGCCATCCGAACAGGCTGAATTTATTTTTTTCCGCGGCCATCCAGGTGTCCAATGCCTCCAATTCTGATTTTTGTTCATTCAGATAAGTCTCGATCGGGTTCCTTTCTTCTTCATCTTTCAATTCTGCCGCATACTGTCCGGCACTTTCAATCATGCCCCTGATATTAGCCGCTTCCTTTTCCATGCCCCTTATCTTCGAATCTGAGCCGAGCAGAAATACCCTTGTTCTGTTCAAATTTTGGATCATTCCCCGGCTCACCAGGATCGAAACCCTGAATTCTTCGATGTTGTCCTGGGATTCTTTTATTTTTGCCCTGAGTTCATTTTCTTTTTCTTCAGCGATCCGTTTTTCTTCCAGCTCCAGCAGGAATTTTCTTTCCTCTTCTTCATCGTCCGCTTTGGAATTTTCCGATTCTATTATCTGATTTTTCTTCACTTCTTCATCTGTCACCGCCCTTATCAGCTTGCAGGCGCGATTGATTGCGCTATTTTTGTTATTCTCGATCTTATTGTCGACAAGATCCAGGGAATCGTTCCAGTACGTTTCCGAGGACGGGCTGCCGCCGCTCGGCGCGCTGCACCGGATCCCGTAGCCTCCGTTTGAAACGATCGTATTTCTCAACAATTTTATATTTCCTTTTTTGCTGGCTTGCGTATAGAATTGGGTGGCTATGCCGCTAGCCTTGTTTTTTCTGATGTCATTCCCTGAAATCAAAATATCCGCACTTCCCACGATGATTTCAATCCCGGGTTCGCCGTTGCTGAAAATTTCATTTCCCTTGATGATGCCTGAAATATTCTCCCGGATGTCTATTCCTTCTTCCAGATTATTGAAAACCTTGTTATTGATCAGTTCGATTTCGCTTCCTTTCTGGATATAGAAACCTTTTCCATTTTTCGATATCTCGGAATTTCTAACCGTCAATTTAGGGGTTTTTTCAGCTGTCTTTATTCCGACCTTTCCGGCATTTTTTATGGTACAGTTGTCGATTTCCGCCTTTCCATAAACCATCACTCCGGGAGAACCGCCGGAAACCGTCAGACTCTTCAACAGATTGTTGCCGTCCAATTGCAACTGAGAAGACACTTTTATGACAGTTTTTTCTCGATTTTGGCCGATCAATTTCACATTTTCCCCAAGAACCGGAGATTCCGGATATTCGCCGTTTTTTACATAAATTTTTCTGCCGCTCTTATCATTCTTCAAGGCCTGCTCGATCGCTTTCGCAATTGTTTTAAAAGGCATCTCTTTGCTTCCGTCACTTTCTTCTCCGGAATAGCTCTTGTCTACGTAAAAATCATACTCCGCGGCTTCGACTGAAGCCGGCAAGAAAACGCACAATGCTAAAAATGCGAATATCGTTTTTTTCATCAAATTAATTATTCATGACTTACGCGATTGGTTATGACAAGGCGCTTTTACGCAGGCGCGATTAGAAAACTATCCAATTATCGCGCCGAGCAAGCGGCTTGGCAGAGGCAAGCGTGTAAGTCCTACTATTATTGAATTAAGCTTTGTTTCTATTTAAAACTTTTTTAAACATGCCCAGGTCCTCCTCTGTTATTTCGCCAAAAATTTTCAGCAATCCGAAATATCCGAGCGTCAGGATGAGCGACCAAAAAATAAAAATGGAATTTCCGCCCGGCAGCGCAGATCCGACGGCATACATCAGCGCGCCGGAAAATCCGACCTTCAGAAGATTTGCCGCACTCACTGAAATCTTGAAATCTTTTGATAGATAAAAAATTATCAGTAGCATTGACACAAAAGAGGCGGTAGTGGTCGCGACTGCGGCGCCTGCCAAAGCATATTTCGGAATCAACAAATAATTTATCATAATATTGGTCAAAAGTCCGACAAAAGCTATACTCATGGAAATTTTCGTCTTCCCGGCGCCGTTCAAGGCAAAACTCAAGACATAAAAAACTGTCAAAAATCCGACGCCAAAAACAAGGATAGACATCGGGAAAGCGCCCTGCAAAAATCTATCGCCGTATAACATCCGCAGGATCTGCTCGGAAAAGACAGTCAGCAGGATGATCATCGGAACCAGAAGCAAAAGCATGATCCTGACCGCTTGAGTGATAATTCTTCCAGCTTCTTCGATCTTGTTTTGGGCGCTGGCCTTGGAAATCATCGGCAAAAGGAAAATAGTCAAAGCATAAAAAAGATAATACGGAATCCTTCCGACCGTGAGCGCCGAATTATATATTCCGGTCAGCGCGTCATTTTGCAAAATTCCTTTCACCATATAAAGATCTATACTGATCAGCAACTCGTAAGCCAGGAAAAGAACAACTATCTTCCAGGCGTAATTTATAAGAACTCGCCAATCGAAACTAATTGTGCTCGAATCTGAGCCGATATCCGCGTTGATTCGCTTTTCATTTGCTTTTAATTCGGGAGTTACCTTAAACTTATCTATCGCGTAAGCCGCAAAAAATATCGCTGCGGGCGCCAAAACATAGCCGATGATAGACCCCTTGACTCCGAAAAAATATGCTAGCGCGATCACAAAACCTATCCGCAAAAAAGACCGGAACGTCTTCAATGTCGCTTGCAGGTTGAATCTGTGCAGTCCGGTGAAGTACGAAAAATAGAATGACGCTCCGGCGAAGGCCGGAATTATCAACGTTGAAAGGCGGAAAAGGGGAGTGAGAGTTTCATCGTTCAAAGCTTTTGCGATCAAGGGAGCCGAAAAGAAAAAGATGAGAGTGATCGCTCCGATGACGGCCGACTGGAGAACAATGGCTTTTTTCTTGATTGCCGCGACCATCTTGGGATCAGTTTCAAAAATTTCACTGATGTATTTCGCCATCGCGGTCGGAATCCCGTTTCCAATCAAAATTATGACCATTGTGGTCAGGGTTATGATCAGTGAATATCTGCCGTAATCTCCGGGACCCAAGATGCGCCCCAGCACGGAGTGGATGATGAATCCCGACAGATTGAAAATAATTTCTGAAATTGTGACCCAAAGCGCTGATCTGGCTATACTTGACATAATATTGATTTAGGTGTATAATATAAGATAGGGTGTCTTAATCGAGGTCCAACCTCGATTTTTCTTTTATTTCGGCAAAAATATCCTCTTTTGAACGGTTTCCATCGATTGTTTCCAAACTCCATCTTATCATTGCTTCATCATATAATTCTTTTTTCTTTTTGAGATATTCGATCCCTTGGTCCGGCTTCCGTTCGCGCTGCATTATCTTTTCCGGATCAGCAGCGAGGAAAAACGCCGCGTCAGGCGCAATTATGAAATTTTCACATCTGATCTTTTGATCGGAATTTCGAAGGAATTTGATATTTATGACAGTATCGTAAAAATATCTGTCGCTCAGGATGTAGTCATGGCCGGACGTTTGCAACTTGCCGTGTAATGACTTGAAGCGCAACAGATCTATCGCTAAAAATATCCTCCGGAAAGCTATTTGGATAAAATTGGCCTTCGTAACGCTGCCTCCGGAACTTTCTCTCTTACAACTGTCGAGATACCGGCAGATCACGCAATACTTCAACCGGAAATCATTTATTTTTTTCGCGATGCCGAACTCGATAGCGTGGAAATAAAAAACCTTCTTGCCTTGTGATTCAAGATAAGATTTCAGCATTTCTATCTGGGTGGACTTTCCGGATCCATCCAGGCCGGAAATTGTTATGATTTTCATAAATTATTCCAAAGGGCTTTTTATCCTTTTTAAATTCGGATTAGTCACTTTTGTGTATAATTGGGTCGTTCTGATATTTTGATGGCCTAACAGTTCCTGCACATATCTCACGTCCGTGCCGTTTTCCAAAAGGTGAGTGGCAAAGCTGTGCCGCAAAGAATGGAAGGTTGCGCCTTTGTTTATTTTAGCATTTTTTGAGGCATTTTCAAAAACTTTTTGCGCTGTCCTTTCCGTTAGTTTCCCCCGCCTCGCGTCGTCGAGCGGTCGATTCCGCGAGTCGAGGCGGGCGCCGCGCTCGCTTTCAAACAAATAACCGTTTCCCGGCTTGTCATGCAGGAGTTGCCGCATATCATCTGCCAATTTTTCCGGGAAAACAGTGATGCGATCCTTGCCGCCCTTGGCGTTTTTGATATGGATCGTCAATTCTTCCAGATTGATGTCCTTGATTTTCAAATTTATCGCCTTGCTGACCCGAAGTCCTGATCCGTATGAAAGGGAAATGAGCAGCTTGTGTTTTTTATTCGCAATCGCATCGATTATTTTTCCGATTTCAATTCTCGAAAGAACAATGGGCAGCTTATTAGAGGTTTTGGCAAATTTGATATCAATCAGAACAGGATTCTTGAAAATTTCCCGGTAAAAATATTTAATCGCGTTTAAATACAAATTGATGGTTTGCGAGGATTGGCCGCGATCTTGTTTTTCCAGCAAGTATTTTTTAATCAACGCGATATCCGGATTTTTGGTGACGTTTTTGATATATTTAAAATAATCCGAAAGGCAGGTCAAATAGGCGTCAATCGTCCGTCGGCTGTAGTTCCTCAGTTTTAGCTCATCCTTGATTTTCCCCAAAAGCTCTTCTAATCGCATAAAATTTATGCTACAATTTACATGTAAATAATTATACTAAACTTCGCACTTAATGCAAGTTTAGCACATTATACGAAGTTAATTCGCATAATAAAGAGTTATCGGAAATAAATTTATTTTTGTCCTTTTCACTTTAAATATAAAAAATTAGAATTGGGCTATCAAAAAAACTCTGGAGGTGCGAAATGGTATTGTTATTTACATTCGTGGGTGGTTTATTAGGAGAAAGGATGGCTGATAAAATAGGAGGATTTATCGGTTCTGTGGCGGGTGTTATCGTGGGGTTCTCTATAGCCCATTTAGCATTCCCCGGCTACTATTATACTCTGCCTTAGTTCTAGGTTCAAAATCTGCGGGAGCGCCCAACTCCCGCCCAATTCTAATTTTTTATTACAACAAGGTAGGACAAAAACAAATTTACATCCGATAACAAAGTGTATGCGGTTCAGAAATTTTTCACTTTTATATTTTTAAAGGTAAAAAAATTTTCCTCTCCCAAATTTTTGCCCTTTTCTTCTTTTTAAAATATAATAAGGAAGCGGGCAAAAACTTCGCATACACTTAACGTTGTAGCAAAATTATAAATTTTGTAAATGGACACATGGTTCCATTTCACTATTTTAAAAGAGATTTTACAGAGTTAGAATTTGAACCAGTAAGGAAGTCAATCACAACTCTATTTCTTGATTTATTGGATAAGCCTACGATTATTGTTTGCGATTTTAATTATAATGATTTACAAAAACTCATACCGGATGTTTTTGCTGAGAATTGCTATCAAGAACCTTTTCTGAAAATTGAAACCACTCCTGGGCGAGGACAGCAAGACCACATTCTTTGTTCGCACCACTGGGACTTGATTAATTATTCAGTAGTTAAATTAAACTCCGACCATTATCAATGCATTGCGAATTTAAAGTTATAAAATAATTGGCAGCAACAATAAGGAGTCTTTGTTTTTTAGAATTCGCCCCTAGCCCCTCTTCCCAAAAACAAAGCCGAAATTCAATTAATTCATTACAAAAATACTATTCCACTGTTGAGGAATGA
Organism: Candidatus Moraniibacteriota bacterium; assembly: GCA_003534085.1. GTDB lineage: Bacteria > Patescibacteriota > Minisyncoccia > Moranbacterales > UBA2206 > UBA11098. Next base: position 6,501 of record DQBY01000036.1, read on the forward strand.
AAAGAAAAAGCAAGCATCGCACAACAATGCATATCTGGCTCGGACATTTCCGAAAGTCCTCGACCCAAATTTTGGCCTTTTTCTCCGGAAATGGTAGCATAAGGAGGCTATGAAAGTCTACAAAACAAAAACCAAAAAGTATTCAGGGTCTGATTTCCAGGAAGTCCATCAAAAAGCTTTCGGCCTCTATTCTCAGATCAAAAAGAAATCAAAACGCCGCGCCTATTTGCGTTCAGCCTATTTTAGCAAAGAGAAGGTGTTTATTGATTTGTTCTGGCATCATCTGTTTGAAAAAGAAAACTGGCGCGACCGCGTGCGGCGCATGAAATATCTTGGTTGTGCCGTTGAATTGATTAAAAATTCGCACTTCGAACCGAAATCCAAAGAAAATCCCAACAGGTCGTCTGAAATTTTGCATAGATTTTACGGCACAACCGCTGAACATGAATTGTTTTGCGTGCAAATTAAGGAAGATAAAAAGAAAGGGCAAAAGTTTTTGATTTCTGTTTTTCCAACGGATGGTCCGGGAGATATAAATAAATAAAAAAAGACCCTCCGCTAAGTGTGGTGTATAAACCACGGCCGAAAGCCTTTTTCTATATATAATACTACCAGATCCTGAAAATATGTCAATAGCGATAAATTTGGCGGAAAAAGGCCAAAACTTCGCATGTGCCGATATGGAGCGCAAAAACATTCCGAATTAATACATCAGCACCGCTACCGGTTCCATCTTCGCCACGACTTTTACAATTTTGTTTTCTTCCATCCCATTGATCACTTCCTCCACATCTTTATAGTATCCGCGGTCCTGCATGACCACTCCTTTTGATTTAGCGTTGAAAAGCTTCACGTTGCTGGATTCCATCTTTTTCATCAGGGCATCTTTGTCATGAACCGCGTCAGTCTGAGGATCCTTTCTTCTTCCGGTTCCGTGGCTGGCAGAAAAAAATGTCGAATCGTTCTCATCCGTTCCGGCGCAGATATACGCCGGGGTGCTCATCGATGACGGGATGAAAACCGGCTCGCCGGTCTGTGAGAAAAGCGGATGAATCATTCTGGCCGGTCCGTTGGCGCGGACTGTTCCGTTCCGATGCACCCAAACATCTTTGCCG
>DQBY01000056.1 GCA_003534085.1 Candidatus Moraniibacteriota bacterium
ATTTTAATCCTTATGCAACCTTCTTAGTAATTTCCTCACAAAGGGGATTTTTTGTTTTATATGTCCCCTTCCTGTATCATTTAATAAATTAAAGTGGGCGATGCAGCCACATTTTGCTAGTTACTGATTGCGAGTTGCTAGTTACATATTTATGACACTATTAGACAATTTAGCCAAAGAAGTGGATAAAATCGAAGAATCCGCCGGAAAAGCCTCAAAAAATGAAACTACTGAAGTGACAGAAGAAGAAACTTCAGTCATGTCTCAGCTTCTTGAAAGTTCTGACGTAAAATTCCCGGAAATTGGGGATGTTATTGAAGGATCCATAATTGAAATCGGGACAAACGCGCTTTATCTTGACATTGATCCATTTGGAACCGGTATCGTTTTGGGACGTGAAATCAAAGACGGAATGGGAAGCGGAAAACTTAAAATCGGGGACAAGGTGACCGCAACAATCACTGACTTGGAAAATGAGGATGGGTATATCGAACTTTCAATCCGCGAGGCTTCATATGAAAAAGCCTGGGAGGATCTGGAAAGCAAAAGAGATACGCAGGAAAAGGTCGCTACCAAGGTGCTCAGTGCCAACAAAGGCGGACTCCTTATTGAAATCAATGGAATTTCCGGGTTTTTGCCTGTTTCTCAGCTTTCAAGCAAGAACTATCCTCGCGTTGAAGATGGCGATAAAAATAAAATCTTGACTCTACTCAAGAAATTGGTCAATCAAGATCTGGAAGTCCGAATTCTGGATGCTAACCGAGAAGCTCAGAAGCTTATCGTGAGCGAAAAAGCGGCTCAGAAAGAAAAAGACCGAGAAGTCATTTCAGGTCTTTCTATCGGAGACGTAGTTGAAGGAGAGATAAGCGGAGTTGTAGATTTCGGAGCTTTCATCAAATTCTTTGCTCCTAACATCGACACCACCAAGCTGACTGAAGAAGACAAGTTGGAGGGATTGGTCCACATTTCAGAGCTCGCTTGGCAATTGATCGAAAATCCGAGAGATATCGTCAAGGTTGGACAAAAGGTCCAAGCTCAGATCATCGGAATCGACAATGACAAGATCTCTCTTTCTATGAGAGCTCTTGAAAAAGATCCTTGGACAACTCTTGCGCACAAAGTCGGCGACACAGTCCGCGGAACAGTCAACAAAATCAACCACTTCGGAGCTTTTGTATACCTGAACCGAGACATCCATGGCTTGGCTCATATCAGCGAAATGTCTGAAATGTACCCGGGGAAGAATATTGAGGAACTTATCCAGGCCGGAAAAGAATATGATTGGAAGATCCTTTCTATCGAGCCTAAGGAACATCGTATGGGATTGGCCTTGATCGTTGGCGGAAAGACTAAAGCTGAAAAACCTGCTAAAAAAGAAAAGGCTGAAGAAGCAAAGGAAGAAAAAGCCGAAAAACCGAAGAAAGAAAAGGTCAAAAAAGAAAAGGCTGAAAAACCTGCCAAGGAGAAAAAAGCCAAAGAGACTAAAGCCAAGAAGGAAAAGAAATAAACTTGTAAAACTCTCCTCTTGGAGAGTTTTTACTTTGCTATACTGCCATATATCTGATATATTTTTTATATAACTTTTAAAAATAAACGCATGTTTAAAGAAAGCTTGATTCCCTCCAATGAACAAAGAGGATTGTCTCCTCAGGAGAAAATATTAAGAATAAAACAAGAAGCTGATGAAACATTGAAGGAGTTTCAAAAAAAGGATTCTTCGGAAATAAAAGCGGAGGAATTGTATACTGCTATATCCAAAATAGATTCATTGCGATATGTTGCTGAAAATTCCGGAGATGAAAATCTTCCAGAATACTTAGACAAAAAGATAAAAGAGCTCCGCAAACATAAAACATCCGGCATAAAGGACAAGCTCTACAGCATGGGAACATTTCAAGTTCCTAAAAAACCTTATGGAAAAAGAAAAATAGGAACTCATAATTAGGATTTTAGAATAGTTTATAAAGAATAAAAATGATTATTTCATTCAACGGCCAAGAAGGCTCCGGAAAGAGCACAATTTCAAAAAAGATAGCTGAGAAACTCGGAATTCCTTGGTATTATATGGGCGGGATTATGCGCCAAAAGGCAGGGGAGAAGGGATTGACCTTGGCTGAATATGGCAAGCTTCGCGATGAAAATCCGATTTACGATAAAGAAATTGATGATTATCTGGTCGAACTCGGAAAAAAAGAAGATGCGTTCGTAATCGACAGCAGGACAGCATGGCACTTCATCCCCGGATCGATAAATATCTATTTGAAAGTAGATATAAATGAGGCAGCAGGAAGAATATTGAAAGCCTTAAGCGAAGATCCGACCAGAAAAAACGAAGACAAGAAGATTGAAACGCCGGAAGACATGGCGAACAGCATCCAAAATAGAAGATTGGCCGATAATGAAAGATACATGAAATATTACGGCATCAATCCAAATGATGAATCGAATTATGATTTCATATTGGACACAACAAATCTTTCCATCGAGGAAGTTCTTGCTAAAGTGATGGAGTTTATCCATCAGAACCGCTGATTCCGAGTGCTCGGAACTGAATACACTGATTTCACATGATTTTAAATTGTAGAGACGAGGCAATGCCTCGTCTCTGCGTTTTTAAAATAAAATCACGTGTTTTTATGTGAAGTTACGAGATAAGTAGGGTCGCGGTTGCAAATTCTGCTTGACAAAATCATCTTATTCCAATATAATGGAAATATATCCAAAATAATGGAATATAATATGAACCCTTTGTACAAATTGCTTTTTAGCACTTCCCGGCAAAAAGTTTTGGCGTTTTTGGCTGAAAATGCCGGAGAAGAATATCAGGAAAAGGAAATTGCCAAAAAAACCGGAGTTAAAAAATCCTCGGTCAACTTGGCTTTGCGCGATCTGTTCGAAAACAAAATAATAAACCGCAAAAAAATCGGACGCACTTCGCTGTATTCTGCCGATATTAGAAGCAATATTATCCGTGAAATAAAAATCATTCAAAATATTACATTACTTGAAGCGCTTATAGCCAAGCTGGCGAGAAATAGCCAAAAGATCATTCTTTTTGGTTCTTTCTCCGATGGAACAAACAAACAAGATAGCGACATTGATCTATTCATCCTAACAGCTGATCCGGCAGCCTCTCGAAGAATTTTGAATGATTCCGCGTTGGCCGAAAGAATACAAGCGATTGTAAAAACACCGGCAGAAATGTTAAAAATTAATAAGAAAAAGCCTTTGCTTTTTCAGGAAATTGAAAAAGGCAAGGTGCTGTGGGAAATAAATGAAAACTAAGGAATTTGAGCTAAGAGAATTTTGAAGAAATAAAAAGAGTGTAAAATTTTGGCATATGCCATAGATTTACACACTTTTTATTTTTTCGCAGTATGCCAATTTTACGCATATGCGCATATTTGGCAGATGATATATTTAAAAAAAAGAAAAAAGCAGGGTCGTTGTTTCGACACCTGCCTCTTTTGAATTTATTTCTGACAATTTAACAAAGCGATAGGATTGTCATCTCCCCAGAAACTTCCATCCTCATTGAGTGGCATATAACCTGAACGCCATTTACTGCTGTCCCAAACTAGACAGCGAACTGCTTCGTCATAACCACAATGATAAATAGTTCCGAAAAAATACACACTTACATTTTTCCATTTTTCCGGAATGAGCTTTGGATACCTCAGCAGATAATCAAGAATATTTGCATTAAGGGCAAATTTATTCCCAATTCTCTTTTTAACCATATAACCGGAAATGTCGCCCCAAATACGCTTTTTCTTATGCACCCATAAAAGCCTCTTGGGAGCATACAACCTAATCTCATCAGGATCCCAGGTAAGCAACCCTCCCTTTTTATGTTCTAATACTTCCCACCCTCTTGGGCAAAAGGGAGACGTATCACAATTAATTAAATATACTTCCTCCTTTATCATCTCACACCTCCATTAATTTTAAAGAGCGAAACACTCTTTTTGTTTTTGGGAATTCCCTTTCACAAGCTTCAAATTACTTTAAATTTTTTGAAAGAGAGGCAGGGATTTCGATTGCAAATCCCTGCCCTAAGATTATTCACCCCGAATAATTTCCTCTGCAGTTTTTTCTCTTCTTTCCTGACCAAAAAGAATTTCTACAGCCCTCTTCCAACTCTTTGGTTTAGGAGGTCTGTTATAATCCGGCAATTGAAGAAATACCACTTCAGCTTCGGCAATATGAATATGACCATCAATATGATCAATAAAAGCCGACATTGGATGCTGATGATGGTCCATGCTAGTTACAACCGCTACTTTCTTTGCACCGTTCTTTGCAGCCAGAATTGCAAGTCCGAACCCATAGGGCATCTCTTGGCCCGCAAAAACTTTTTTGTCACCGAGCATGTACCCGCTCGCAGGGAGCATAAGGTCGACAAGGACAACATCGTAAGGAAACGGCAGTCTGGATTTTTCAAGCGCCTCTCTCCATTTCATACCACCCTTTTTCAACTCCTCCTTCTTAATTTCATCATATTTAATTCTGAGATGCTTAACTGCTTCATCAACATCAGATATGGCAGTTAAATCATGCCCGCCAAACTCCCTCCTTGCGCTTTCAATGTTTTCCGGCTTGTCATCAATGACTAAAATTTTCATTTTCTCTCCTTGCGCGCTTTTAAGTCCGCCGACTTTAGATTTCAAAGAGCAAAGCTCTTTTTTTGTCAGCTTTTTAGCTTGACTATGCATTTTAGCAGGAAATCGAAGTTTGGTCAATAATTTTCCACAATCTTATTTAAATTGGCAAAGCAATTTATAAATTTTGGCTTAAATAAAGTACTAAATTGTGGAATATAATTGACACATTGTGCAGAATAAGCTAAAATAATGATATGATTACTCAAGAAGAGTTGATAAAATTAGGTTTCAGCTCTAAAGAAAGCCAGGTTTATTTGGCTCTTTTGGAATTGGGACCTTCAACTGCGACGGAAATAGCCCGAAAAGCAGGCATAAACCGTACTACCAGTTATGATATTTTGGAATCTCTGGCAGGTGATGGACTGGTAAATCTCACCGGAGAAGCAAAAATACAAAAATATTCCGCTGAAAATCCGGAAAAGGTTATTAAATTTCTGGAAAATAAAATTAAGCAAGCTGAAGAGAGATTAAATGAAGCGCAAATGCTCTTGCCTCAACTTTTATCCATCTTCACCACAAAAGAAAAACCTAAGATAAAATTTTATGAAGGCATAGAAGGAATGCGTGAAGCTTTTGAAGACACACTAAATGCGGAAAATGAGATTTTGGCTTTTGCGGTAGGGGAAGATGTTTTCAAAGCTTTGTCTGAAAATTATACAAGAAGTTACTTTAAAAGAAGAACCGAGAAAAATATAAAAGTTAGGGTTATTGCTCCGGATACTTCGGAAAGCCGAGCTGTAACAATGAATGACAAAGAGGAGTTGCGAACTTCGATCCTTGTTCCGAAAGACAAATTTAATTTTTCAATAGAAATGAATATTTATAATAATAAAATTATGATTGCGTCCTGGAAAGAAAAATTCGCAATCATAATTGAAAGTGAGGAAATTTCCAGCGCGCAAAGAAAAATATTTGAACTTGCCTGGGAAGGCGCGAAAAGAGTACAAACGTGGAATTCATTATAGCATTGACTTTTGCGGAAATGTTTATAGAATAGATTGATGATAAAAAATTAGATTCCGGATCTCCGCCAGGGGCGGGTCC
>DQBY01000078.1 GCA_003534085.1 Candidatus Moraniibacteriota bacterium
ATGCTTCCAATATGCTGAAACCGGCCTTGTCCCGGGGAAGGATCAGGATGATAGGAGCGACAACTACGAAAGAATATCAGCGCTATATCGAGAAAGACGCGGCTTTTGAAAGAAGATTCCAGCCGATCATGGTTGAGGAGCCGTCCTTGGAAGATGCGACTGCTATACTGCGAGGCCTGAAGGAAAAATACGAGGTGCATCACGNNGCCGGTGCTGGTGGTCGAGCCCACCGTGGAAGACACCATTTCGATCCTGCGCGGTCTTAAGGAAAAATACGAGGTGCATCACGGCGTAAAAATAACGGATGCCGCATTGCAGGAGGCAGTGAAGCTTTCGGACCGGTACATTACCGACAGATTTTTGCCGGATAAGGCAGTCGATCTGATAGATGAGGCGACCAGTGCCTTGCGCATGGAAATCGATTCGATGCCGGTGGAAATCGACCTGATGGAGCGTTCCATGCGCCGGATGGAGATTGAAAAAAAAGCATTGGGGAAAGAAAAAACTTCCGAAGCGAGAAAGCATGTGAAGGAAATAGAAAAAAAGCTGGCGGACCTGAAAGCTGATTTTTCAAGCCGGTCACTCCAGTGGAAAACTGAAAAAGATCTGATCACTAACATCCGCGAGCATTCAGCGGAGATAGAAAGAGTGAGAAATGAAGCCGATATGGCCGAACGGCAGATGGATCTTGAGCGAGTGGCGGAAATACGCTATGGCGAAATACCTGCTTTGGAAAAAAAAATAAACAGCGAAAAGAAAAAATTAAACAACATCCAAAGCAAGAATCCTATCCTGAAAGAAGAAGTCACGGAGGAGGATATCGCCAAAGTGGTTTCGCGCTGGACCGGCGTGCCTGTTTCAAAAATGATGGAAAGCGAGGCGATGAAGCTGGCCAATCTGGAGGAGGAATTGGGGCGGCGCGTAGTCGGACAGAAAGAAGCGATCCATTCCGTCTCAAACGCAATCCGGCGTTCACGGGCGGGAATTTCAGAACAGCAAAGGCCGATCGGCTCATTTATTTTTCTCGGTCCGACCGGTGTCGGAAAAACGGAACTGGCGAAAGCGTTGGCGGAATTTCTGTTTAATGACGAGCAGGCGATGATCAGAGTCGATATGAGCGAATACATGGAATCCCACTCTGTCTCGAAGATAATCGGTTCGCCTCCGGGCTATGTCGGATATGAAGAAGGCGGACAGCTTACTGAAATCGTGCGGCGCCGCCCCTACAGCGTCATTCTTTTTGATGAGATTGAAAAAGCGCATCCGCAGGTATTCAATATTCTTTTGCAAATTTTGGACGAGGGCCATCTGAGCGACGCGCGCGGGAGAAGGGTCAATTTCAAAAACACGGTCATCATAATGACTTCGAACATCGGATCGGATATCATCTATCGAAGCGGACTGGGATTCCGCGAGGAGAGCCGGGGAACGATACTTTCAGAAGGGGAGATGCGCGATAGGGTCTTGGAATCTTTGCGGGACAGCTTTAAGCCGGAATTTTTGAACAGGATCGACGAGATAATCATCTTCCATCCGATCACGGCCGCGATGCTGGCAAAAATAGTCGATCTGGAATTGGCGCATGTTCAAAAGAGGCTGGAAGAAAAAAATATAAAAATAATCATGACCAGCCAGACCAAAAAATATCTGACGGAAAAAGGCTTCGATCCCGCGTACGGCGCCCGCCCGCTCAAGCGGGTGATCCAGAACGAGATTCTGGACGAATTGGCGCTGGAAATCATCGAAGGAAAGATCCGGGAAGGAGACAGGATAAAAGTCGGCGTAAAAAACAAAAAGATTGTGTTCGGATAGAAGTATTGGTATAATAAAAAAAGCTTATTATTATCCCAAGCGCGCCGCGTGCCGCAATAACAATGCTTTTAAAAATTCGTCCGGTATTATTCACCTTGATTTTTTTTGCCAGTCTTGAAACGATTGTTTTTTTCGGCAAGTACGTTTTTTTTATAATGGCTTTTTTATTTTTTCTTTCTCTCTATGAGGGGAGAAAAATCGGAGGACGATTGCTTTTTTCAATTTTGCCGGCCTTTTTCGTGCTATCGTCAGTCGCTCTTCTGTATCTGATCGGATTGCCGTATGAAGAGCAGATATTCATCGTGCTGGCCTCAGGCATGTATTATCTGTCTCTTTTCAGCGCATATCGCCTCGGAAAATATTCCGGCGATCAGACGGCCAGGGGGATGAATATGGCGGCGGCGTCAGCCACTATTTTTTTTACATATGCCAGTTCATACGGACTGTATCTGAATTTTTTGGTTCCGTTGCATTATTTGATGATTGTCTATATGTCGGCCACTCTTCTGGTAAGCTTCCAATATTTTGCCATCATCAGGCCCGGCGAACGGAAAAAGGTCTGGATGTACAGTTTTGTGCTGGCTTTGGCGATGGCTGAAATAGTCTGGACGATGAATTTTTGGCCGTTCGGGTATTTGACGTCCGGCGTAATCGCTCTTATACTCTATTATGTCCTTTGGGATCTTGTCCAAAGCTATTTTCTCGGATCATTGAGCAGGCACAGAGTGATTTCCAATGGCATTTTCTTTTCATTTTTGGTCGCGCTGGTTCTTCTGACTTCCAAGTGGATTCCGGTGCTTTAGGGACTCCTCAAATTCCATCCGCGAGACGTATAAATTTTTCATAGGATTAAAATTTAAAATTCGAAAATATGCTTAAAAAAACTGCAAAAAAAATCATCCTTGTCTTGGCTGTGATGGTTTTCGGCGGTCTGGGAGGAATCATTGCCGATCGATACGCTTTTCCGTATTTGGGATCGACTGATTTTTTCAACAAATATGATTTTTTAAAAAAAGCTTCCGAGAATGTGACCGTCATAAACAAGACGGAGCAGGTTTTCGTAAAGGAGGAGACTTCCATCGCCAAGATATCCAACAGAGTGGCTTCTTCGGTAGTCAGCGTGGCCGCGTATCCAAATTCCGCCAAGACCTCGGCCGCCAAGAGCGAATCCGGATCAAATGTCAAATATTCGACCGGGTTGATCGTGACCGGAGACGGCTTGATCATGATATATGCCGACGTCCCGGGAATGGAATATCTCAGCTACAAGGCAGTCACTCCGGACGGGAAAATATTCGACGCGGAGTTTTATGGGATTGATCAATACAGCAACCTGGCTTTCATCAAGATTGAAGCGGCAAACCTGACGGCTGTTTCTTTCGGCAATTCGGACGAAATCAAACCGGGGGAAAAAATCATCGCTATCGGCACAAATCCGACAAGTTTCAAACATATCTATTCCGGAGGGCTTATCAGCAGATTGAACCAGACATACAGCCTTTCTGGATCGGGAACGTCCTCTTCGGAAAAGATGGAGGGAGTTTTTGAAACGGATATCGTCTCAGGGGCGGATTACGTCAGCGGTCCCATCGCCGACTATCGCGGATACGTGGTAGGAATAACCGGATCGTCCAGATCCGGTTCCGCTGAAACATTTTTTCAAATACCTTCCAATAAGGTTTCCAGGGTGATTGAGAGGGCGATCAGAAAGGAATTGCGATCGGCTCCGGCGCTGGGAATCCTTTATGTCTCCATTACAAAAAGCCATTCATTGGCGGGAAAACTGGATGCTGAAAATGGAGCGGTAATTTTTTCTTCTTCCCAGCAAGCGGCGGTAGCGCCCGGTTCTCCGGCGCAAAAAGCCGGACTGCAAACAAATGACATCATAACAAAAATCAACGACAGAACGATCAATGCTGAAAACAGCCTTCCTGATATCCTCTATCAGCATAAAAAAGGGGATAAGGTCGAACTGACAGTTTTCAGGAACGGAAAAGAGCTGCTGATTCCGGTCCAATTGTAAAAAAACAGAATCTTGGCAAAGGCTCCTTCAATCAGGGGCTTTTTTGTTTTTCTATTGACAAGAATCTTTCTCTGTGCTAAGTTGTAATATTCTATAATTAAGCCTCGCATAATCAAATTTTAAGCATAAAATATATGAAAAAAAGAACTCCGATTTATGCCGTACTGAGCCTTATTATGGCCGGAATTGTGTTTTTTGCCGGAGCGTTGGCGGCAGTGGCTGAGACTCAATCGCAGACCCAGTCTTCCCAGTCCCAGACCCAATCCCAGCAACAGTCCAGCTCCAGCACATCCTCGAGCTCGTCTTCAAGCACTTCTTCAAGCTCGAGCAGCGCTTCAGTGAGCCAAAGTTCGAAGACTTCGATCGATATCGACATCAAAGTCGATTCCGATAAGGACAAAAAGGATCACAAAGACGATGATAAAAAACATGACCATCGCGACAAAGATACCAAAAAAGTAGTGATCCATACCGGAAGCAGCTCGACAAGCGTCAAAAAGCAGGTTTTACCGGCAACCGGAAGCGGTTCAGAAGGATTGGCAGTTTTAGCTGTTGCCGCTT
>DQBY01000029.1 GCA_003534085.1 Candidatus Moraniibacteriota bacterium
ATCTGGTCGATTTTTTCCGGACCTCTTTGCCGGCGGCATATATCTTCGCGACTATACTTTCTTCCTTCATGTTCCTTTTTCTGCCTATCCAATCTGCTTTCATACTGGTCGGAATCGTGGTGCTTTCCGCCTTGGTTCCGGCTTTCAGGCTGAATGATAACAAATGCGAAGCGGAACTTCCGGCCAGGGCGGCAACTGCGCGCACTTGATGCCGAAAAGCGCACAAGAGGCGTTTTTTGGTTGAAAAAAGGAACTCGATATGATACTATGGAAAAGTAATAATTTCGGAACTTATGGCTCTAAGCAAGCCCCGAGTAGCAGAGCAGGGCTCGCTACGGGGTAAAAAAATAATCAAATATCTGGACGATCAGAAGTATAAGTATGAAATCATCGAGCACAAGACGACTTATACTGCCTGGGACGTATCGCAAACGGAAAAGATAAAGCCGCAAGAAGTGGCGAAGTCTTTGGTGATGAAAGTCGACAATGACTGCCTTGTGGCCATGATTACCGCTAATCGCAACCTGGACAAACAGAAGCTTTTGAAAGTCATCAATGCTCAAAGGAAGAAGCTGAAATTGAAAAATTATAAAAAAATAGATTTTGCCAAAGAAGTTTGGATGAAAAAAAATCTTCCCGGAAAAGTCGGAGCAGTTCCGCCGTTCAAGGGAATTTTGAAGTTGGATATTTATATCGATAGTTTGCTGGCGAAGAACAAAAAAATTTACGCCGGAACGGGAGAATATGTTTATTCTTTTCGGATAAACGTAAGCCAGTTTTTGAAAATAGAAAATCCGGTCAAGGGAAGTTTTAGTAAAAGTAAGAAATAAATTGTCATTCCGGGCTTGACCCGGAATCTAATGCCTTGTGATAAGCACTAGCTCTCATTAGATCCTGAATCAATCCCGAGTACTCGGGACAGGATGATGCACTACTGATGATATACCATTTTAAGCTTGAAAAATTCGAAGGACCTCTTGATCTGCTGCTGGATCTGATAGAGAAGGAAGAACTGCAGATAACGGAACTGAGTCTGGCGCATGTGGCCGACCAATATCTGGACCATATAAAGGACAATAGTCAGATCCAATTGGATCATCTGGCTGAGTTTCTTTCCGTCGCTTCAAAACTCATTCTCATAAAATCCAAAGCTTTGCTTCCAATTTTGGAATTTACCAAGGAAGAGGAGGAGGAAATCAAAGATCTGACAAAGCAGTTGGAGGAATATAAGAAATTCAAGGAAGCGGCGATCATTTTGGGTAAAATTTCCGAAAGAGGGAAGATCAGTTATTCAAGAGAAGGCTACAGCGGCGTGCGGACATTTTTTTACCCGCCTGAAGATATCAATGTTTTTGATTTTAAGAAATATTTTCAAGCAGTTCTTTCTGAGATACCGGTCATCGAAAAATTGGAAGAAGAAGTAGTCAAAGAAGTCATGACATTGGAGGAAAAAATAAATGATCTGCAAAATGTGCTGCGCCAGAGGATCGAAACTTCCTTCTCGGAAATTACGGCGAATGCTACGGAAAAGATAGATGTGATCATTTCTTTCCTGGCGATGCTTGAAATGGTGAAACAGAGGATAATCGATGTGGATCAGGAAGAATTGTTTCAGGAAATAAAGATGAAAGTTAAAACAGTAAGCTAAGAGAGAAATCCCAATTTCAAAGTTCAAATATCAAATCAATTTCAAAATCTAAATGTTTCACAATTTAATTTTTGGATTTAGAATTTTGTTTGAAATTTGGATTTTGGCATTTGGATCTTGCGGGGGCTAAATTAAAAATACATAATTTTATGGATATTACTAATCTAAAATCGCAAATCGAGAGTATATTATTTATATCTGGGGATCCGGTCAAAATTTCTCGGATTGCCAAAGTTACAGGAGCTGAAATTCCGGAAATTGAAAATGCTATCTTAGTCCTTCAGGGAGAGTATGCCGAGAAAGGAATGAATATTTTGACTAAAGAGGATGAAGTGCAGATGGCGACCAATCCGGAAAACGCCGGAATTGTTGATCAGTTGGTCAAAAGCGAGATCCAGGAAAATTTGAGCAAAGCCGGCCTTGAGGTTTTGGCGATTGTGGCATATCGCGGACCGATAACCAGAGTGGAGATAGAAGCCGTCAGAGGCGTGAACTGCAGTTTCACGTTGCGTTCTCTCTTGATGAGAGGTTTGGTGGAGAGAATTGACAATCCGAAAGACAACCGAGGATATCTGTATAAGATTTCATTCGAGTTTTTGAAAAAGATGGGCGTGGACAGCGTTTCCCAACTGCCTGATTTCGAAAGTCTTTCGAAAGATGAAAGGATAGAGAGCATACTGCGGTAATTTTTAATTTTCAATTTTTAATTTTATAAATAAATCTTAATTTTTAATTCCTAAACTTTCAAAAACAACATTGGTTTAAAAATTTGAAATTAGAAAATTATTTAAAAATTACAAAAATTAAAAATTATAAAAATTTTACATCATGTTCAACATACTACTAACTTTAATACTCCCCTTCATTCCTGTCTGGATGTACGGAAATTTTTCTGATATCGCAAATGTTCAAAATCCTGGATGCGAGACTGATCAGTCCGCTTGTCCGGTCCAAACGAAAGTGCTCGGGGAGGAAGCGGTTTCAGGCGAGAAGGATTCAAATTTGGGAAATTATAATATTTTTCCGATCGACAGAGCGCAAGCAGCCGCTTTCATCCCGGTCAGGAAAAACAATGTTCCGGACGTGAGGCTATGGGCCGGCTCCGCGGTGGCGATCGATGTGGACAGCGGAACCATCCTCCATTATGAAAACGGAAGGAAGAGGACGCAGATCGCTTCACTGACAAAAATGATGACGGCTGTCGTGGTGGTGGAAAACCTGAAAGATCTGGAGGAAGAAGTCACAATAACAAAAGAGGCTTTAAACGTCCCCGGAACGAGAGTGGGATGTCCGAGCACTACTCTTTGCAATTCCAACCGGATGTATGCCGGAGAAAAAATAAAGGCCGTCGATATCCTGAAAGCGCTGCTCATGAACAGCGCGAATGATGCTGCTAATGCTTTAGCCATCCACACCGCCGGTTCAGTCAAAGATTTTGTCGGAATGATGAACGAAAAAGCCCGAGAAATAGGATTGAAAGATACGAATTTTTGCACCCCTTCGGGACTTGAGATTGACGGCAAGGAAGACCAATGTTACTCTACGGCATACGATATCGCGCGCATAAGCGCCTATTCTCTGCAGTACGAAAAGATTTGGGAGATCATGCGGATTCCGGAAGGAAGATTTTATTCTACCGACGGTAAATATATGCATGAACTGAAAAATACCGATATTTTGCTGGATACTCTTCCGAATTGCATCGGGGGAAAGACGGGATTCACTCCTTTGGCCGGCAGATCGCTCATGATGGCCATGAATGATCCCACGCGGAAACACCGGGTAATCGCTGTCGTATTGGACGATCCTAAGCGCTGGGAAAATATTAAGTTTCTGTCAGGATGGATTTTTGATAATTATTCCTGGAGATAGAATAATTCGTATTTTCGTATNNCGCCTCGACTAGCGTCAAGCGAGTCGAGGCGGGCAAGTTCGTAAATATGCAGATAGCTCAAATTTATACAATTCCGTTCATAGTCGATATTCTGAAAGTTTTGACGACAGGATTCATCGCATTCGTCGTGGCTTTTTTGGCGACGCCGATCCTGACGCACTTTTTATACAAGTACAAGATCGGAATAAAGATCAAAAAAAATTCTGTCGATGGCGAGAAATTGACCTATGTCAGCGCGCTGCATAAAGACAAAAGCGGAACGCCGACGATGGGCGGTCTTTTGGTCTGGTTCGTTGTTTTTGTCCTTATTCTTGCTTCGCACTATCTTTTCCCGCATCTGGCAAAATTGTTGGATATCAATTTTATTGCACGGCTTGATTTTTTCAGCCGTTCTCAGACTTGGCTTCCGATTTTTACCTTGGTGACGGCCGGATTGCTCGGACTTCTGGACGACTGGATGAGTATCCGGGGAATCGGAAGCAACAAGGGCGGAGGAATGCGTTTTGCCATGCGATTCGGGTGGCTGGTTGCGATTGCGGTCGCGGGAGCCTGGTGGTTTTATTATAAGTTGGGATGGGATACGATCCATATTCCGGCGGTCGGAAATTTTGACATAGGTTGGTGGTATATCCCTCTGTTCGTTTTTGTCATTCTTTTTGCCGCCATTTCTTCGAATGAAACAGACGGATTGGACGGGCTGAATGGCGGAATCCTCCTGATCGCTTTCAGTTCGTTTGCAATCATTTCATACGCGCATAACAAGATCGACCTGGCGGCTTTCTGCGCGGCCATCGCCGGAGCGCTCCTGGCCTTCCTTTGGTTCAATGTCTATCCGGCCAGATTTTTCATGGGAGATACGGGAGCGATTTCGCTCGGGACCACTTTGGGCGTCGTGGCCATGCTCAACAATTCAGCCATCGTTTTGTTCATCATAGTTTTTATCTACATCATTGAATCGAGCAGCGTCACGATCCAGCTTCTGAGCAAGAAGTTTTTCAAGAGAAAGGTTTTTTTGGCCGCGCCGATCCATCATCATTTCGAAGCGAAGGGCTGGCCGGAAACAAAAGTTACGATGCGGGCCTGGATTTTTATGGCCGTGACGGCTTTCATCGGAGTCGTAATCGGTCTTTTGGGGATGGGAAAATAGCATTTACGAATATACGAATTTTCCGAAAATACGAAAACTTCAAAACTTGTAATCTTGATAAATTCCTATTTTCGTAATCATTAGTTGAATTTAATTCGTATATTCGTAATTTAGAAAAATTAGTAAGTTAGTAAATTATGAGAAAGATACAAGAAGCGGATGTAAAAAATAAAAAGGTCTTAGTGCGGGTGGATTTTAATGTAGGCTTAGCCGAAGGGAAAGTAAAAGAATCTTTCAAGATTGCGTCCGCCAAAGAAACGGTGGATTATCTGTTGAACCGGGGCGCCAAAGTGGCGCTGATGTCTCACCTGGGCCGTCCCGCCGCCGTTAAAACTTTGGCGGGCGATCCCACCGGAAAAATTGATCCGGAATTTTCCTTGCGGCAGATCGTGTCGGACGCGGAAATAATTTTGAGTGAAAAAATAACTTTCATTTCAGATTGTACGGGTGTCGCGGTCAAAGAAGCGCTGGACAGTTTGAATGATGGCGTATTGCTGTTGGAGAACGTCAGGTTTTATCCTGGTGATGAAGCTAATGATGAAAATTTCGCCAGACAATTAGCTGAAAATTTTGATCTGTTCGTGAACGATGCTTTCAGCGCGTCGCATCGCGATCATGCTTCAGTGACAGGAGTGGCCAAGCTGCTTCCGAGTTATGCCGGGCTGCGGTTGCAGGAAGAAATTCATGAGATGAACATAGTGAAAGACCATCCTGTGCATCCGGCGGTCGCCATAATCGGCGGCGCTAAAATTGAAACGAAGCTGCCGGTCATCCAATTTTTCGAGGAAAAGTATGATCATATTTTGGTCGGCGGAAAAATTGCCAATGAAGCCGCGGATCAAAAGATGCAATTTTCACAAAAGGTTGTTTTGCCGGTCGATCTGGCCAAAGACAGATTCGATATGTTCGCTCAAACAATTGAAAAATACAAACAGGTCATTTCCGGAGCCAAGACTATTGTTTGGAACGGACCGATGGGCAAGTTTGAGGAAAAACCATACGATACGGGAACCAACGAGGTGCTAAGCGCAGTGATCAAAAGCGGCGCTTATGTCTTGATGGGTGGAGGAGAGTCGGTGGAAATTTTGGAAGAGCAAAATGTGATGGTCAGGATCAGCTACGTCTCCACCGGCGGCGGCGCCATGCTGGAATATTTGAGCGGCAACCCGATGCCGGGGATTGAAGTTTTGAAATAATTTTTGCAAGAACTGTCCAAAAAAGGGCAGTTTTTGATTTTTGGCCGGTTTGGGCGTAGAATAAGGAAAGCAGCAAGTCGCAGTGAAGAGGATTTGAACCAAAGTTAGTTATCCACAGGACAAAGTATGGAAATAGTGATATAATATCACTATAATTTATATAATTTAAGATTATGTCCAAAGAAATCGTAATAAATTCCTTAAACAAGGATTTTGAAAATATCAAAAAAATCGATAGTGAAGGAGTAGAATATTGGGAAGCGCGTGAATTGATGCCTCTGTTGGGGTATAAAAAATGGGAAAAAGCAGAGGATGTTATTGGTCGTGCTGCCCGGGCTTGTGTTAATAGCGGTCAGGCTGTGGATAACCATTTTCACCGAATGGTGAAAATGGTCGATATTGGCTCAAATACGGTTCGTGAAATCAGAGATTGGAAATTGGATCGTTATGCTTGTTATTTGATCGCTCAAAATGGTGATCCGAATAAACAGGAAATTGCAATGGCACAAACTTATTTTGCAATTCAAACAAGGCGCCAGGAAATTTTTGAGCAGTTATCCGAAGCAGACAAAAGACTTTTTATCAGAGGTCAGGTTTCAGAGCATAATAAGAAACTTTTTAAAACTGCCAAAAGTGCGGGCGTGACCAGTTTCGGGTCTTTCAATGACGCCGGATATAAAGGTTTGTATGGAATGCCGCTTTTGGACATTGAGAGCAAGAAAGACATCAAAAAAGGAGAATTATTAGACAGAGCGGGAGCGACAGAATTGGCAGCCAATCTGTTTCGGATAACTCAAACTGATGAAAAAATTAAAAAGAATAATATAAAAGGCAATTATAACGCGACACAGACACATTTTATGGTGGGCGGAAAAGTAAGGCAGACTATAAAAGATATCGGAGGAACTCTTCCAGAGGACTTGCCGACAGAAAGACACATAAAGGAACTGAAAAATGAAAAGAAAAAAGCTTTGCGCAATGTAAAGATTAAAAATAAAAAAAGACGAGCATGATAAATATTCGTCTCATTTCTAGTACTTTTAGTGTCGCAGTTTTTTTTGAGAATCTGTCAAGCCTACCATACTCATTGATAAATACGTTTAATTTAAGGATTATTTCAATTCGACAAGATAATACTCACTGCATGTTAGAGAGTATTGATAAAATTGATCCCAAAAACCGGCTAAAGCGCGGGTTTTTTTGTTTTGGCGAGCTGTGATATAATTATAAAAGTTATGTAAATTGATAATATTGTCATCCTGTCCCGAGTACTCGGGATTGATTCAGGATCTAATCAATGGCTTGGTGTTTCGCAAAGCTGTATTAGATTCCGGATCAAGTCCGGAATGACAAATCTTGAATTATGTCTAAAATAAAAAAGATATTCGCCAGGGAAATTTTGGATTCCCGCGGCAATCCGACAGTTGAGGTCGAAGTTGAATTGGAATCGGGCGTGAAAGCGATGGCGGCCGTGCCATCCGGCGCTTCCACCGGAACTTTTGAGGCTTTGGAGCTTCGAGATGGCGACAAAGATCGGTTCAATGGGTTGGGCGTCCAGAAAGCCGTGGAAAATGTGAACACGAAAATTTCAAAGAAAGTAATCGGGATGGAAGCGGCTGAACAGGAAAATATCGACAAGGCGATGTTGGAATTGGACGAGACGGAAAATAAATCAAATCTGGGAGCCAATGCCATTCTCGGAGTTTCCTTGGCGGTTTGTCGAGCAGCGGCGGCGGAACAGGGAGTTCCTCTTTATAAATATATAAATTCAACCTTTAAATTTCCAAAAAAATTAAAACTTCCGATCCCGATGTTCAACGTGGTCAACGGCGGATTACACAGCGATTCAGGGCTTTCCATCCAGGAGTACAAGGTCGTTCCGGACGGAATCAAAAGTTTCAAGGAGCAATATCGGGCCGGAAGCGAAATTTTTCACAAGTTGAAGAAAATATTGGCATCAGAGGGCCACAGCACATCTGTCGGAGATGAAGGCGGATTTGCGCCGAGACTGGAAAGCAATTCCAAGCCATTGGAACTCATAAATAAAGCTATCGAGGAAGCCGGATATAAAAATGGTTCTCAAGTCAATTTGGGTCTGGATGCGGCAGCTTCATCTTTCTTTGATGAAAAAGAAAATAAATATATTTTCAAGCCGGAGCAGGCCGGACTGACTCGTGAAATGCTGATAAATATCTATAATGAATGGATTGAAAAATACAATGTAATTTCAGTCGAAGATGGTCTGGCTGAAAACGATTGGGAAGGATGGCGCGCCATGAACGAAAAAATGGGAGGAAGAATAATGCTGATCGGAGACGATCTTTTGGTCACCAATGTGAAAAGACTGAAGCAGGCAATTCAGGAAAAAGCTTGCAATTCCGTCCTGATCAAGGTCAATCAGATCGGGTCGCTTACGGAAACGATCGAATGCATGAAATTAGCCAAGAAGAATAAGATGAAGACCGTAATTTCTCATCGTTCCGGAGAAACGACGGATGACTTCATTTCTGATCTGGCGGTCGGAGCCGGAGCGGATTATATGAAATCCGGCTCATTGTCGAGAGGAGAGAGGATTTGTAAATATAATCGATTGTTGAGAATTGAAGAAGAGATATCTTAGAATTTTGAATTAAGAATTTCGAATTTTGAATCAATTTCGTAATTTTTAAAAATTAAATCATTCGAATTTATTTAAAAATTAAAAATTGGAAATTAAAAATTTGGAGATCGAATTAGTTTCATCGGAAAATTTCTAAATTATGACTGAAAAATCACCTACAGTTTTGGTAATCCTCGATGGTTACGGAATCGCTCCGCCTTCGAAAGGCAATGCGATAACTTTAGCCAAGAAACCGACGATCGATCGGTTGTTTGAGGTTTATCCTTCGACGACTCTATGCGCGACCGGAAAATGCGTGGGCTTGGAGGACAACAAGATGAGCGGATCGGAAGCCGGACATATGAATATCGGAGCCGGAAGAACAGTGAAGCAAGACCCGAGAATCATAAGTGAAAGCATAAAAGACGGAAGTTTTTTTATGAATCCGGCACTGGTCGGAGCGGTGCATCACGTGAAAAGATTCAGCACCGATTTCCATGTGATGGGGCTGATGGGTAATTCCGACAGCCCGCACAGCGATCCGGAACATTTCCGTGCCATCCTGAAGCTGGCCAAAAAGAACGAAGTCAAGGAAGTTTTTTGCCATCTTTTTACGGACGGGCGCGACTCGTATCCGAAGAGCGCGCTCGAACATCTCAAATATTTCAAAAAAATAATGGCGGAGGAAGGGATCGGAAAGATCGCTACTATCTCCGGCCGATTTTATGCCATGGATCGGGCCAAGAATTGGAAAAGATTGGCCTTGGCATATGAAGCGATCGCATTTGCCCGAGGCGAACAGGCGAATTCTCCCGAAGAGGCGATTGAGAGCGCGTATAAAAAAGGACTGACGGACGAATATGTCCTGCCGACCGTAATTTTAGAAAATAAAAATCCGACCGCACATATCCGTCCCGATGATGCGGTGGTCTTTTTCAATTCCCGTTCCGACAGGGCGCGCCAATTCAGCAAACTTTTTGTGGCAATCAATGAAGAAAGCATTTTGAAAGACGATATGCCGATCCTCGATAAGATTAAAAATCTGTATTTCGTCGCACTGACCGATTTTGGCCCCGGCCTGGACGAACACACCGCTTTTCCTGAAGAAACTATGACGGCCACATTGCCGATGGTTCTTGGAAATTTGAAACAGCTGTATATCGCCGAATCGGAGAAGTTTGCCCACGTGACATATTTTTTCAACGGAGGCTATGCTGATCCGGTGGACGCGGAAGACAGGATCATGATCAAATCTCCGTTCGTCGATTCGTATGCCAAAGTTCCGGAAATGGCGGCTCGGGAAATTACGGATGTGGTCGTCAAAAATATCCAAAATGACGTTTATGATTTCATCACGATAAATTACGCCAACGCTGACATGGTCGGCCACACGGGCGATCTTCAGGCGACAATAAAGGCGATTGAAATTTTGGACGAGCAGATAGGAATTTTGGAAAAAGAAGTTTTGGCCAAGGGAGGAAGCCTGATCATCACGGCTGATCACGGGAACGCGGATGACATGGTTGATTTTTCTTCCGACCAGCCGAACACTTTTCATTCCAAAAATCCGGTTCCGTTTATTCTCGTGAGCGAGAAATTTAAAGATAGAAAATTGAA
>DQBY01000082.1 GCA_003534085.1 Candidatus Moraniibacteriota bacterium
GACGGCAACGGATACACCGACGGAGCGGACGCGGATTCGGTCGGGGGACAGATGACAATCAATCCGGCTGCCGGAACATTGGCCGGAGTTTCAGGATGCTCAACCTCGAATGTAAGCAAAGGCGGCAGCAATTCTTTTTCCGAGGGAACTGTGAACAGCATCGATATCCTTTCCGCAACTTCGGGAGCTTCCGCTTTCTGCCGATGGGATTTGACCGGTGTGTCTTTGACGCAAAAAATTCCAGCCGCCCAGCCGGCAGGAAGCTACTCGATCGATATGGTTTTGACAATAAGTTAGCGGTTGTCATTGCGGCAATCTCGTATTTTAATTCATCAAAGTTTAGTGTCACATTTTGTGATTTATTGTAGCGAGATTGCTTCGCTACGCTCGCAAAGACAAAAATAAAATGAAAAAACAAAAAGCAATATTAAAAGAAATGTTCAGCGCCGAACTCTTTATTCTAGGCTTTGCAATAGCCACTCTGATCTTTTTTGTCAGTTCCATCATTGTGCTGGCGTCCGATTCGACCCAAATGACGCAATCGATCACCGGATCTTTGGATGTGCAGATCGTTGATGGAAGCGGGAATACAGTCGCCAGCCCGGGCATAGCTTTTCCGGTCAAATCTTTTGCCATGTCTCACCAAACTTCTTCGGCGACATTGGGAACGGCTTCGGAAAAATTGCGCGTGACGAATCCGAGCGGAACGACGGACATCTGGACTTTGAGCATCGCCGCGACCAATGGAGCAACCGCGGTTTGGACCAATGGAACAAATTCATATGATTTCAATGATCCAACCGCAAATGCCGGAGACGGAGCGGACGCGGATTCCGTCGGGGGGCAGATGACGATCGACCCGAGCGTCGGGACGATAGCCGGCGTAGGCGGAACTTCAACGAGCAATGTTTCCAAAGGATCAATCTTTTCTTTTGCCGAGGGTTCAAAAGACAGCATCGACCTGATGTCCGCTTCAGCCGGAGCCGCCAAGCCCGGACAATGGGACCTGACCGGAGTCGCAATTTCCCAAACGATACCCGGAGGACAGGCGGTCGGAAGTTACAGCATCGATATGACCTTGACTGTCATTTAATCGAATTTAAAAAATAACAATTTCAAGGATCAATATGAAAAAATTATTATTTGTGATCATCATGATTTTTGCGGGGGGAGGATATTTTTTCTGCGCGGCTTCCAATGAAATCTCATTTATGCACAATATCAGCGGAAGCTTGGATATTCAAGTTGTGGATCCGGAAGGCAATCCGGTCGGCAATCCATCATTATTGTTCTCATCGGGCATATTTTCTCCGGCTGCTCAAACAGTCACAGCCAATCTGGGAAGCGCTGCGGAAAGGATCAGGCTTACCAATCCGAGCGGAACGACTGATACTTGGACTTTGAGCATCGCCGCGACCAAT
This sequence comes from Candidatus Moraniibacteriota bacterium, assembly GCA_003534085.1. GTDB lineage: Bacteria > Patescibacteriota > Minisyncoccia > Moranbacterales > UBA2206 > UBA11098. The sequence goes on from DQBY01000082.1 coordinate 1,422, forward strand.
GGAGCAACTGCGGTTTGGACCAATGGAATAAATTCATATGACTTCAATGACCCGAATGGCGGCGGACAAATGACCGTCAATCCGAGCATGGCAAACATAAGCGGCGTGGGAGAAACTTCGACGGCCAATGTTTCCAAAGGTTCCATCTTTGCTTTTTCTCAAGGTTCAAAAGACAGCATCGACCTGATGTCCGCTTCCGCCGGAGCCGTCAAACCGGGGCAATGGGATTTGACCGGAGTCGCAATTTCCCAAACGATACCCGGAGGACAAGCGGTCGGAAGTTACAGCATCAGCATGACTTTAACGGCGATATAAAATTAATCCTAAATTTATTTTTATTATTGAGAGTCTGTAAAATTTGTGCGCATTGACCGATTCCGGCGACGGGGTCGGTTTTTTATATTTACGAATATACCCGCCTCGACTCGCTAGACGCAAGTTGACGCGAGGCGGGCGAATTGAACGAAATTACGAATGCACGAAATTTAAAAGATTAGCCACAAGGAAATAGGTAGACAGAAAGTTGAGTAGTGATACAATATCACTATAATTCACCCCGTTAAATTTAAGCGGATAAAGAAAAATAAAATGGAAAAAGAAATGCAAATCGCTCTGTTTAAGGGCAAAAGTATCAGACGTACTATTTTTCAAAAGGAATGGTGGTTTTCAGTTATTGATGTGATTGAAATTTTAACCGATAGCGTTAATGCTCGTGATTATTGGTACAAAATGAAGATTCGCGTTAAAGAAGAAGAAGGATTTGAACCGTCGACAGTTTGTCGACAGTTCAAATTGCAGGCGTCTGATGGTAAAATGCGGGAAACAGACTGTGCTAGTACCGAAATTATGTTTCGTATTGTTCAATCTATTCCCTCGCCCAAAGCTGAACCGTTCAAGCGGTGGTTAGCTAAAGTTGGGTACGAAAGGGTGCAGGAAATTGAAAATCCTGAATTGGCGACAAAACGCACAAAAATGCTTTATAAATTGAAAGGCTATCCCGAGGATTGGATCGAAAAGCGGATGCGCGGGATCGCAATCCGCGAAGAATTGACCGACGAATGGAAAAAGCGAGGCGCGGAAGAAGATCGAGATTTTGAGATTCTGACCGCTGAAATATCGCAAGCGACTTTCGGAATAAAACCGAATGAATACAGGAAGCTGAAAGGATTAAAGCGGGAAAATTTACGCGATCATATGGATGATTTTGAATTGATTTTGACTATGTTGGGTGAAAGAACGACAACTGAAGTGCATCGCACCAAGGATTCGAAGGGATTGCCGCGCCTCAAAGATGATGCTCGCATCGGAGGAGAAGTGGCCGGCACAGCCAGAAGGCAGATTGAACGGCGGATCGGACGATCGATTGTTTCAAAAAATAATTTTCTCAAGAATAAAGCCACTAGAAAAATAGGAAAATAAAAAGATAAATTGACCGATTCCGTCGACGGGGTCGGTTTTTTTATATTTACGAACGTACGAATTGAGCGAAATTACGAATGTACGAATAATATCTGAGTGAGTGTTTCGGGAGCTAAGCTCCCAAGCTTGGGAGCTTAGCTCCTAGCGGAGAGTAGCATTAATTAAGTTAATTTGGTATAAGTCCCAAGTGTTGTTTTTAGTTCAGAGCTTTTTGTTGTATAATAAAAGAAATAACTTCAAAAAATTGTCATCCTGAACTTGATTCAGGATCTAATGCAAGTCTCGGGTTGCCGCAACGTGTTAGATTCCGGATCCCCAAAGTAAAGCTTCGCTTACTACGGGGCAGGCAAGTCCGGAATGACAGGCTTTTAAAATACAAACAAAATGGGAAAATATAAAAAATATTCTTTCGTAACTGCGGTTGCCTTGATGCTTATCTTTTCTTCCGGAAAAACCTCGGCGATCGAATACGGGATGCTCGGCGGAAAGCCGGCCAATCCGGATGCAAATGTGGAGAACAGCAATTCCTGGTTTATCTATAATTTGAAGCCGGGCGAAGCGAAGGAGGATGCGCTGGAAGTGATGAATCTTTTTGAAGAGCCGCTGGAAGTCTTGATTTATGCGGCGGACACGACCCAGAGCTCCAGCGGAGGTTTTGCTTTGAAACAATATTCGGAGCCGAAAACCGAAGTGGGATCCTGGGTCAAGTTTTATCCGGACAGCGTACCGGAAGATTTTGCCGATCTCTTTTCCCAAAAAGAGAAAAAAATAATCGATTTTTGCGCGACGTCCCGGGATGATTTGGAAAAATATATCAAGGAAAAAAAACTTAAGGAAGCGAAAGCGGATGATTTGGAAAAATGGTGCGCGGGTGTCGAGAATGTCGAAGTCGAACTCGAGTCCAAGGAAAAGTTGCGGATTCCTTTTATTTTCTCTGTCCCGGAAGGAGCTGATGCGGGAGAGCATACCGGAGGAATATTGATCCAAAAAAAGGCCGCTGAGGACACCCTGGACAGCGGAGGGACCAATGTGAAATTGACCACCAGAGTAGGCGTGCGCATCTATCAGACGGTGCCGGGAGAAGTGATCAAAAAGCTGACGATTGCCAACTTTTCTGTGTTGAAGAATTTCAGCGAATTTAGTTTCTCCGATTGGTTTGGCGAGAAAAAGCCTAAGGAGTATACAGTTGAGACTGTGGTGAATAATGAGGGAAACGTGAGCATGGAGCACGAAAATAATCTGGAAATCAAGAATATTTTATATGGAAGCAAGGTTGAAAAGATTGAAAGGAAATTTCAGGTACTGAAGAAAGACAAGTTTATTGCTAATTATTCCTGGCAAAAGCCCCTGTTCGGATATTATGCTTTCACAGGTGAAATTAAATACAAAGGAGCGGACGGAGACGAGGTTTTGAAAACTGATACGGTCAATTTGTGGGTAATTCCATGGAGAGAAATTGGTTTTTCCATGCTATTTCTGGTCTTGGTCGGTGCGGCATATTATTTCTGGAAGAAAAATCGGGTCAAAAAATATGGAGGAATCGGCTGGGACGAATATAAGGTTAAAAAAGGTGAAACAGTGCTGAGCCTTTCAGAAAAATTTAAAGTGGATTGGAAAGTTTTGATCAAAACGAACAAAATAAAAGCCCCGTATCTTCTCGAAGCCGGCCAAGTAATTTTGGTTCCGCCAAGACAAAATAAAACTGCTTCTAAAAAAACAATGAAAGCGGAAATTATTACTGAGAAAATTGAAAAAGAAGAATTGAAGAAGTCGGGCAAGCCTAAGAAAAAAATGCAGGATATAGAGAAAAAAGATGATTTCCTGACAAAATTTGCAAAGAAAAATACATCCCGGCCGGATATTGTGATTGAAAATAAGCCATGGAATAAATATTGGATTTATGGCGGAGCAATTTTAGCCGTTATAATAATCGCTATCTTCAGCTGGATATTCTTTAAGCCTGAAAAATCCGAACCGGCCCAAAGCGCTGCAAGTCCGGCGGTGGAAAAAGCGGTTTCTGAACCTGATGAAAAGGAGCCTGAACCGGAAAAAGAGATCGGGATGGGCGATCTTGGGATAAAAGTCTTGAATGAAGGCGCGCCTGCGGGACTGGCCGGAAAAGTAAAAACAGCTTTGATTTCCGGAGGTTATGCGCGGGCCGAAGCCGGGAATGGCAAATCGAAAGTCTCAGGCAATTTCATTTATTATTCCGAGGAGAAATTCAAAAAGCACGCGGAAGAAATACGCGATTTTCTGAAGGCAAAAAATGTAGTCGCGGAGATTTTGGAGGCGAAAACAGAAGAGCAGAAAAGCGGGGACATCGTCATTATCTTGGGCGAATAATTTAATCTGATGGGGGGAGGGTGAAAAAATGCGGGTGAAAAAAAGAAAAAAAGTCCATCTGTTATTTTCGGCGGCCTTTATCGCTTTCATTTTTCTCTCTTTGGAAAAAACAGAAGCTTCCAAAATGAATTTCTCCCAAGGAATTTTACCGGCAAAGTTCATCTATTTGGATGAAAAAGAGAAAATTATCGATGTTTGGACCAATNNACAAATTTTACAACATTAAAACCAAGGCGGAAATAAGACTTGATCGGGAACTGATCGAAAAATATGTTCGAAGCGCGGAAGCGTTCCAGGCGGGAGAGAGACGGAACAGTTCGGTGGATTTTATAAAAAACGGCGATACTTTGGAGGAAATTAGGACAGCAGTATGAAAAAGAAAATAAAAAAAAGAACCCGGAAAAGAGATTTCCTCAAGGAGAAAAGCACGATCAGGAAACTTTCTATCTTGATCATGATATCCGCGTTCGCCTTGGGCAATATTTCGGCTTATGCTGTCTTGAACGGAGATCCTTTGACTTTGGCCAAGGCGTCGCAGACGGTCGGACTTTCTCAGCAAATCATGCCTTTGAATCCGGTCCAACAGGCGTCAAATTTGGAAAAGGCCGAGGCGGATAAGAAAAGCTTAGGATCTTCCGAATACCGGATGGTGAGCGAGGTAAGGAAGGATAGTTCTGATTCAAAAGAGGAAGCAAAAAAAGTCCGATATATATCAAAAAGTCCGATCATAACTTTTCAGGGAAAAACAATATATCCGAACGCGGACATCATTTTGGAAATCCATTCGGAAACCTTTTTTGCTTCCACCAAGAGCGACAGCCAAGGCAATTGGTCTTGGACCAACTGGGGGCATCCTCTTCCGAAAGGCGATCATTCCGTCGAAGCCTATAGCATTTCCCCATTTGAACTTTCTGGAAAGCGGGATGTTTTTGCGGAGAAATATTTTTTCATAGTAGATGGCGCGGACGGCAAAGGAGAAACTGAAACGATGCATTTGGACAAGTCGGATTATGTCGCAATGATGGGCGATGGAGATTTGGGCGACAAGCTGGCGTCCGGCGATGCCAGGAGTGTATATATTTTCGATGCGATGCTCGTCAACAAAAAAAGCTACGATCCGGGCGATGTCATGGTTCTTCAGATGCTTTTCAATCCGATGGGTAAGAATTCACAAGGGACGGCCAAGGTCAATTATCAGCTTTATTATTACGGCGAAAACGAAGCGAAAGCTCAATTGGCGGCGGATCTGGAAGAAAACCGGATCGAGATGAAAAACGGAGGGGCTTTTCTGAAAAAAATAGCCTTGAAGAAAGATATCATGACCGGCGGATACTTCCTGAAAGTCACGGCTGATATCGGAGGGGATAAATATGTCCAATCGCTGAAATTTGAAGTGAGTGACAAGGTCGCGGTTCAGGTCGGGGGATTGATCATGACGCATGAAAAACTGTCCAAGGCTCTCGTATGGAATATAATAATAATTCTGCTGATCGTGATCGGCGTGATGGTTGTCGTAATGTTTGAATTCAAGAGATTTTTGAAGCACCCGCCCATCGAGTCGGGCTATCTGAAAAAGAAGGGTTTTTTTGCAAAATAATTTTTTTTAAAATTGGCGGACGCATTTAAGTGAAATGAGTGAGCCAAAAAAATAATATGCAAAGCTTGATAATCGCATCGGATACGCTTAATTTTTTGATGGCCTTGGCGGCCGTGGTCGTAAGCATAATCCTGGTGCTTCGGACCGAAAGGGGTCTGGACAAAGCGGCCAAATATTTTTTGGGAGTATCTGTCGTGCTGGCGGTTTCCGGATTCATCATCATGAATAAATATTTGAATATAATTTCAATTGATTCCGCAATGCTCGTGCTTTCAATTTCCCGCATTTTTGCCATAACATTTTTCATCCTCGGGATCTGTACGCTGGTCAGAATTTGCAACGGTAAATGCAATTAATCTATGCCACCTTGAGGTTAATAAATTAGGCTTGTTTAGCAAATTTTCCGCAAAGTACGGCTATAAGTAATTAAGTTATAACGGTATAACGTAAATTTTCATATAAAAGCGGACTGCTTGATAATCTCACAGTCCGCTTTTTAGTTTGTCTTCCTTTTCCTAAAGCTAAGCTTTAGGAAGCCCGAGGCACATTCGCTAAAGCTCGGCTTTCCCCATCCGCGGCGGACTCCTCAAGGCCAAGCTTTTCGATCCCTGCGGAAACTGTTTTCCTAAAGGCTAAACCTCTTCTAAACTTCTATGACTACGGGTAAAACCATCGGCCTTCGTTCTGTCTTTTGGTACAAGAACGAACCGACGGCTTCGCGGATGTTGTTTTTGACGTAGTCCCAGTTTATCGATTGGTCAGGTGAAGTTTTCTTGGCCACGATCTCTTCCACTTTTTTCTTAGTGGCGTTGACCAGGTCGAAGTTTTCTTTCACAAAGATGAATCCGCGTGACGTCACTTGCGGTTTCCCGACAATTTTCTTAGTTTTGCTGTCGATGATTACTGTGATCACGAACATTCCGTCTTGAGCGAGCAGCTGTCTGTCGCGGAGAACTACTTGTCCGATGTCGCCGACTCCCAAGCCGTCCACCATGACATAGCTGGTATCGATTTTTTTCGGCAAAAGTTTAGCTTCATTGTTTTTGATTTCCAACTGAGAACCATTATCAAGAACAAAAACATTTTCTTTCTTGAATCCGATCCTGGTCGCCAGTTTCGCCGCTTCTTTCAGCATGAAATGGTTTCCATAGACAGGAAGGAAGAAGTCCGGACGGACTTGTCTTAGGATATCTTGGATGTCTTGGGCGCTGCAGTGTCCGCTGATATGTACGTCAAGAATGTCGCTGTGGATCACATTGTCGCATTTACGGTAAAGATTATCTTTCAGCCTTTGGACCGTGCGTTCATTTCCCGGAATTACAGAAGAGGAAAATATGACAGTGTCTTCTTTCCTGATCTGGATATGACGATGCTCGCCGTTCACTATTCTTGAAAGTACGGCATTGCCTTCGCCTTGGGCGCCGGTGCAGATGATCACGATCTTATTCGCTGGATAATTCGATATTTCCGAAACCGGAATCAGAGTTTCTTTGTGCATCTTGATATAGCCGAGCTCTTTGGCTATGTCGACATTCATCTTCATGCTGTAGCCGTCCAGCGCCACTTTCTTGCCGATCTTTTCGGCGTATTCCAAGATGTGGCCGATGCGCCTGATCTGGGAAGAGAAAGTTCCGATTATTATTTTTCCGGTCGCTTCGCTGACCAATTTGTCTAAATTGTAATACATCTCCTGTTCAGTCGTAGGATTCGGATTGGTATTGGTCGCTCCCAAACTTTCCAGCATCAAAATCCGCGGGCTTGGAAGTTTTGACAGTTCTGTATAATCCACCAGGCTTTTGCCAGACGGATCTTTTTCCATGGTCCAATCTCCGGGGTGGATGACTGTTCCGTGCGGAGTCTTGATGATCACGCCGACGGCGTCCATGATGGAATGTTCGATTTCAAAAAATTCGATCTGAAATTTCCCCAAAGTTATTTTGTCGGAAACCGAACCGATGCGCATAGTCTTCATGGTTTCGGCAGAACCTTTTTCGAAATCCTCCATCTTCTTTTTGACCATGGCCAAAGTCATGTCGCGTCCGATGACCGGGGGATTGCCCAATTGTTTCAGCAAGATTGGCGCTGCGCCGATATGGTCCAAATGGCCATGGCTCAAAACTACGCCACGGACATCTTTTTCGCGGCCTTTCAGATAATTGATGTTCGGAATGATGTAATCGATTCCCGGCATGTCTTCTTCCGGAAACATCATGCCCATATCCAGGATGACGATATCGCCGGCATATTCAAAGATGGTCATATTTCGACCGACTTCTTCATTGCCTCCCAAAGGAATGATGCGCAAGCTATCCTTGGCAGGAGCGCTTGTTTCAATTTTTACACTCGCCTTTGGTTTTGTTTGGCTTGGACGTGGTTGTTGGTTAGAGGGCTTAGGCTTGTTGCCAGAGTGTTGCTGGTTATGCCTCTTCGGCTGAGCTTGGCTCGGCTGAGGTTTGTTTTTCTGTCTGTCAAAAATCGGTTTCACTTGGATTTGTGAAAAAGATTTGCTTGTTATCGCCCTTGGGGGCAGTTTTGTGAAACGGATCGAGTCGACACGTTTCGGTTCAGTTCTTCCGTTTTGGAAGGACTTTGGTTTAGCCGCTTCGCTCGGACGAACTATCTTTGCGGGAGCAACTGTTGGTTGTTTAAACATATTTTGCTAGTAGTAAGATCCGATATTTTCTTATCAGTAAATATTGGACCTTTAAATTATTTGTTAAGTTATTCGGCCGGCAAATGAATTGACCTTCGGGAGCAGTCGATCGGTTCACTTCCGGCATGCTCTTGCAGGCGCAACGCATTTTAAATGCATGGGATGCAAAGAGACATAAAATTAAGATTTTTAGAGGCTTTGTAAGAGTTCTCTAGCTTGAAGAGAATACAATTGATTTATGGAAAAAGTTTTAGGTTAATGCGCTAAAAAGCCTTTTTGTAGGCATTTTAGAGCATAAAAGTAAAAAATAAATCTAGAAGAATCCTAATGATGAGTTAAGTATATACTAAGAAAAGGGAAAAGTCAAGCCCAGCACCTTAAATTCTAATCTGAAGTGCAA
>DQBY01000077.1 GCA_003534085.1 Candidatus Moraniibacteriota bacterium
CCTGGCGGAGATCCGGGATCTAATTTTTGTGAAGCAATATTGTGTTTACATTCTTACCAATAAAATTAATACAGTTTTATATATTGGCGTAACTGGAAATTTACCGAAAAGAATGTATGAGCACAAAAATAAATTAGTTGATGGCTTTACAAAAAAATATAATGCTGATAAGCTGGTTTTTTTTGAACAAACGGAAGATGTGGTGAGCGCGATTGCCAGAGAAAAACAATTAAAAAATTGGAAGCGGGACTGGAAGATTGAGTTGATTAACAAAAATAATCCTACGTGGAGAGATTTGAGCTTCGAATTATTAGATTCCGGATCAAGTCCGGAATGACATACTAAAAACTGCCTAAGGCAGTTTTTTTAAAAATATAAAGTAAGAAATCCAGCAATGCTGAGCAAAGCAAAGAATGGAATTATGTAAGGAAGAATATGCTCCGGAAAAAAATGACCAAAAAATTCTTCTTTATCGTTGACTCTTTTATGAACATGTTCCAGAGGACATCGTCCACGATTTAAAATGAGCGCCACCGCTTCAAAAAATAATATGGCACTAGCTACATATACCGTCCGATCAAATTTATCTTCAATTCCGTAATAAAAAATAATTCCGATACAGAAAATAAAAATGATTGAGATAACAAAGTGAATTGTTCTGATAAAAAGCAACCTGCTCATCTTAAACTATTAATCCATTTAATTCTTCTCTCACAACTTCCCTATCATCCCACAAAATCTTTTTCCCATTCTCCACGCATATGGCCTGCTCGCTTCCCTTGCCCGTGATCAAAACGATGTCCTGCGCTTGCGCGAGCGACAGCGCTTTTCGGATGGCTTCTTGCCTGTCTAAAATTTTCCAAAGATTCTCTCCTTCTTTTTTATTTTCCGCACCTGCCGCCACCTCGTCAATTATCTGCATCGGATCTTCATCATAAGGATCTTCGTTTGTCACAATGACATAATCAGCTTTTTCACCTGCCAATTTTCCAAGCTTCGGCCTTCTTGCTTTGTCTCTTCCTCCTCCGGTGGAGCCGAGCACATGGATGATCTTACTGTGCGGGATATTTCCAATGGTCTCATATAATTTCAAAACTGCATTCGGCTCAAAGGCATAATCCACAATCACGGTAAAGTCTTGTCCCTCATCGATTTTCTCCAATCTTCCTGGCGTACCGGTGATTTTTTCCAAACCGGATTTAATTTTTTCGTCATAAATATCCATTGCTTTAGCCACTGAAATTGCAGCCAAGGAATTAGCCACATTGAATCCGCCGAGGAGATTGATCGCGTATTGCGTATCGCGAATCGTGAATCGTGATCCGCTTGCGTCTGAAGTGATATTTTCAGCTTTAATTTCTGCGCCTTTTTGGATTCCGAAAGACATTTTCTTTTCCGCCCAAAAACTTTGGAAATATTCCGCATGCTCATCGTCCGCATTCACGATTGTTGTTTTTTCAATTTCTTTCCCATTTATTTTTTTCTTTTTGCAATCGCGGAGATGTGCGAAAAGTTTTCCTTTAGCTTTTTTATAATTTTCGAATCCACCATGAGATTCGATGTGTTCCGGATAAAGACCGGTAAAAAGCAGGGTATCGTAATTTATAAACTTATGCCGGAACTGCGCGATTCCCTCGGAAGTCGTTTCCACGATTACCACGTCGCATTTATTCTCCTCCATGCGGATCAGCATCCCTTGCGTGAAAAACCGTCCGACCATGGTCATCTTCTTGTCATTGAGCCATTCTTTTTCTCCGTCGGAAAACATTGCTGTTGTGATGTATCCGACTTTCATCCCGGCTGATTTCAGGATGCTGGCGATCAAAAAGACCGTGGTCGTCTTTCCGGTCGTTCCGGTCACGCCCACCACGATCATTTTCTCGCTCGGTTTCCCATACCAAGCCGCGGAAACATAACCCAAAAGGAAATGATAAAAAGGCTGAAGCGCTTTGAAGAGCTTCTTGGGGATCAATTTTTTTATTAAAATGAGGATTCTGTCAATCATTTAATCAAACCTTTAATTTTTTGAATAATTCTATACAGCTTGTATTTTCCAGGACTTATCACAATATCATAACTTCCCGGAAATTCAAGCGGTTTAGTGTTTGGAGAAAAGCCGGTTTTGAAACGTGTGATGCCGGACCAGGAGCCGTAGCGGTCCGACCCCTTTTGGTCGTTTCGGTCGAGAGGGGTCGGACCGCTACTTTTGATTCCCCCAAAATCATATTTAGCGCATCCCGCTTTCTTTGCATCCTGGATCTGCTTCCATTGCAACAGATACGGCGCCATCAGGTTCTTGCATTTATCGTCTGATGCTCCGTGAAGATATATTGCCGTACCCTCGTAAAAAATTACCAGATTTGTTGCAATGATTTTTCCTTCATATTCAGCGACATATAATTTTAAGATATCACTCGGAATAACTTCAAACATTTTTCGATAATAATTTTCCGGATGCGGAGTGATTTTATTCCTTTCGGAAGTAATCTTTACAAGTCTTAAAAACTCTTCTAAATATTTAGTTGTCATCCCGGACCCGTCCCTGGCGGAGATCCGGGATCTAATGCCTGGCGACAACTCATCGCCCATATTAGATCCTGAATCCCTGGCCATAGCCACGGGCGAGGCAAGTTCAGGATGACA
>DQBY01000091.1 GCA_003534085.1 Candidatus Moraniibacteriota bacterium
TATCCGCTTCTTTCTTGAGCAGCTTTAAATTGACGATGCTTTGAATAAGCAGCGCTCGCTTAGGCACCACGATGAAAATCTCCTTGGCCTTGGCTTTTCTGAGCCTATCCACGATAGAAGTTATCTCTTCATCTATGTCTATGTAAAATGTTTGATGCATACGCTACTTGCTAATTATACGCGAATTTCAACTAATTTATGCGAGCGAGATAAATTTATTATTCGCTTCAATTCGCATTTAATCAGTTTCGATTCGCGAGTTACTTATTTTTGAATCATCTTCACCGCCCTTCGCAATATTCCCGCCATGACCTTCTCTTCGCCGGAAAGATCCAGGGCCAGATTTGCCAGACCCATCGGAGTCACATCTTGAGGATCGCGAAGCTCTCCGGTTTCATCAATTATATTCACAACATCCCTCGGCTGCAAGAAGCTGACTTGAGGAGGCTTGGCAAACGGTAAATTTTTTGTCCATTTCGCAGAAAGCAAAGCATTTTTTATGCCCGGAAGGCCGGAGCCGCCGCCGCAGAGGAAAAATTTATTCGGCAGAAGATCTGCGTCGGCAAATTCAGATAATGATAATTCCACCCCTGACAGCCACACGTCGCAATCATCTTTCAATATATTTTCTATTTTGGCGCTTACATCCGAACCTAATTTTCCTTCAGCATATTTTATTTTCAAAATTTCAGCTTCTTCGAAAACCACTCCTAGTTCTTGCGCCAATCTCTTTGTAAATGCTCTTCCTCCCAAAGCGAACATCTTTGTGCCCTCCAACCCGCCGTTGCGGACGACTGCTATATCCGTCGTTCCTCCTCCGATATCGATAAATACCGCATTGAAATCCAAAAGGTCTTCGATGCCCATCGATCTAGCGACGGCATACGGTTCCGCCGCGATACTGATCAGATCCAATTTCAATTCGTCAGCGATGGTCTGCAAAGCTCCGAGATGGATCATCGGCGCGTATGCGTTAAAAACGGCGATAGACACATCCCTGCCTTGAAATCCCACCGGGTTTGTCACGCGATAACCGTCTATCCGCACATCGATTATGGCCGCGTTGATAAGCTTAACTTCGATCTCGCTGTGGCCTGTCTCCCAAGCGAGTTGCTGACGGATCCTATCAAAAGCCTTCCATTGTACTTTCTGGATGATATTTTTCAGCTCCGGAAGATCTATCCTGACTTCAGGGCGGATCCTTTCGTAATGGACAGTCGTAGTTGTTCCTTTTACCAGTTCTCCGGCTATTCCCACCACCGTCTTTTCAACTTTTTTTATGCCGGCCGCAGCCTTTGCCATTTCGATCGCTTGGCGCGAACTCTCAATCACGCCGGTTATATCCGAAACGGCTCCGCTTTGCATATTGCCGATATTTTGTCTGATCTTTCCAACACCCTTCACAACGCCATTTCCGGAAGACGGATCGATCTTAAAAACCAGAGCCTTGACGACCTCTGTTCCGATATCCAAAGAAAGCATGTAATCGGTCGAATATCCGCGAGAACCTAAAATTTTGGAAAAAATTCCCATGAGTTGAAGCTCTTATTTTCTTCCTTTATTATAAAATAATTCGAGCTTTTGCACAAATCAGACAAGCTTGATATTCAGTTGATATTTTTTCAAATTTTCAGGACTGATCCGGATGCTGGTTATTTTTGGCGGTTTAGCATCTTTTGCTTGATATTTCGCCGGAGGCGCAGCTCCTTTCGGCTTGGCATAAAACTGGACGATAAAATATGTTTCCTTGTTTTTCCATTTTCCTTTGACGATTCCGACGCCGGCTTCCGTAAAGTTTTTGCTCAGCAGATTGCTTTTATGCGTTGAAGAATTTAGCCACGCTCCCATGACTNNCCGCTAAATTTTCTCCGGCTGTCTGATAGAAATAATTTTGACCGATCACCCAGGACCAGGGGGATTTTCCGCCGGGACCCGTGTGGCTGAAATATCCTTTGCGCGCCATATCTTCTGCTTTCCCCTGAGCAGCCGATTGGAGCTTGTCACTTTGCGCTAAAGACGGCAAATTATTTTTCTTCCTGGCCGCATTAGCCTCCGCCATCACGGAGCCGGAGAACCCGCTCTGTGCCTGCGCCGTCTTGATGAAAAATTCAGTCTTCCAGACCGGGATGATCATTGCCAAAATGACGATTGCCGCAAAAAAATATTTTCCAACGTTGATTTTTTTCATAATAAAAAGACTCATGAAAACGTTTGAGTCTTTCTCAAAAAGAGTGTTGACCGGTTACGCTACTTGACTAGCTTTGATCCTAAGCGTCCAGATAACAGATCGAAGTTAAACGTCTTCATTACTCGAAATTAAATTTTTTAAGCCTCTCAAAAAAGAGGTGCCCAATTATAACATTTCCAAAAACATGAATCAAGTCCCGAATTTTTGTTGATCTGAGCCATAAAAAAAGGCTACCGGATGGCAGCCTTTAAAACTGGACCGATCTTGCCATATTTTTTGAAAATAAAACTAAATTTTTTCAAGCATGCTGGATCCCCAGATTAATTTTATAGCTTTCCCGGTTTTTTTATCAAAAACGAACTTTGCCGGTTCACCCGGAGAATCATACGACGACTCCGGAAATATCGTGAACTTGTCTTTCCCTTTATGCTTCAATATAGAAACTCCATCTAATGGAGAATTTGTTTCGGGATTAAATACAAGAAGACTGCTTTCCGTTCCGAAAATTATCTCATCCGTCCATCTCGAACGATACAACCCTTCGAATTTTCTCTTGTCCGCTATTTTTTTATCGGAAGAAAATTTTTCTTTCTCATCAATCAGGCTGTAAATAATTTCGAAAATTCCAGAATTTATTTCCGCCGCCGGACTTCCGTTCGAATTCGAAAGGGTAATGACTCCAATATCATTCTCTACATCCAAAGAAATCCGCGTTATAAATCCGGCAAATCCTCCGTCGTGTCCGATTATCTTCCTATTTTTAATCTTATACACATCAAGTCCTAATCCATAATAGCTGTCTTTCTCTCCTGTTTCCCAATATGGACGCATCATTTCTTTTTTTGATTCACGACCGAACAAAATATTTTTACCTTTGCTTTCCAAAGACAGAGCTGAAATGAATTTTGCCAAATCATCAACATTAGATATGAAGCCGGTGGCCGAAGCATAAGAATTGGTTTTCACGTTTTTGAAAGCTTCTCTTTCCTTGCCGGGAATTATTCTTGAATATCCAATGGCAAGATTTCCAACATTTTCCTCATAATCGGGAAAAGTATTTTTCATTCCGATTTTCCTGATTATATTTTCTTTGACATATTGCTCATACGATATTCCGCTTGCCTCCTTCACGATTTGCCCCAAAAGAGCGAAACCGAAATTGGAATATTTGAATTTAGTCAGATTTTCAAAAACGATCGTATTTTCGGATATGGATTTTTTGAGTTCTTCTTCGGTTGGAAATTTATCCGTTATCCAATGCGGAGTTTTTCCATCCCTGAATACGCCCGCGGTATGGGAAAGTATTTGCCTGATCGTAATATTTTCCGAGCTGTTGTTTTTCTTTCGCGCCGCTCTGAACCAAGACAGGCGCTTTTCGATCTTGTCATCGAGATTTAATTTTCCATGTTCAGCCAATTGCAATATGGCTACAGTGGTGAAAATTTTTGAAATGGAGGCGATGCGGTAATTCGTAAACTCATCGATTTTTGTTTTCTTTTCCGTATCCGCAAAACCGAATCCTTTTTTATACACCAATTTGCCCCTATGCACGATTCCGACCGCCAATCCCGACAATCTGTCATACTGTATTTTGAGAGGCAGCCATAAATCTATAATTTCAGCCGCATTTTTTATAGATTTGTTAAAATCATTTTTCATACAATTAATTTTCAGTTATAAATCTTTAAAGTATTGATATCAAAAGATACTAATTTAAAATTCTTATCTTTGATAAATTCATTTATTTCAACAATCTTTTGGGCATCAATTTCTCTTTCCTTATTTAAGCTGGATTTGCTTTCAGGATCATAATAGCCTGGATGGAAGTTTATGAACAACAAATCTTCTCTTGAATCAGATAGCCATGCCCTCATTTCATCCAATGATTTATCAGTTCCGCTTAAAATTGGCGCCTTGGTTGTGATTACTCCTGGCACACTCATTATTTTTTCTCCATATCCGCTTAAATTTTTGCAAGGTATTCCTTTGGATTTTGCAAAATCTTGAATAACTATGTAACCATCTTGAAGATAGGTGCTCTTGTGAATATCAATGTGCTTAGGATCGAATCCGAATATTTCCTGAAATTTTTGAAATTGCCTTTCTATTTCGCTCTGAAAATCCGTATTTTTGAAATCAACATGAAGACCGACACTTACAATTTTTTGCTCAGAAAAGGATTTGAGGAGATTCACCTGCCCTTGCTGGCTTTCATTAATGTTATCCACCATTGCTGAAGTAGATGTAATTTTACCTTCTTCAACCAGCTCCAAAATTCTCTTATTAAAGAGCTTGCTATAACCAAAGTCATCAGCATTGATAATTAATTTAATCATCATTTAAAACTTAAAATACTTAAATTTCAAACACTTTATAATCACCTTCCTCCAAGGCATGGATTGGAAGATTCGGGTCTCCGAAATTTTCCAATTCTCGATAAGCTTTTTCCCAATCTATCGGTCCGCGCGGATCGCCCTTGGCGTATTCTGTTGATTTATAATGAGGAATGAATTTTACAGGAATTAGTCCCAAACCGTCCATACATTCTCTCCAATCACAAGTCCAGAAAGATTTGACCAAGGCATCAGATCCGGCCGAGCTTCCCACCACGACTTTACCCTTCCATAATTCCGGCAACTTGTATTGCCTTAGCCAATATTGCAAAAGATGATCGTCCCCGCCTTGAAGAAAAATGATATCAGCACTTTTCATTTGATCCAAAAACTTATCCGGCATGGCCAATTCAATGACAGGCTTCCGCCCGTTTGAAAATTCCAAATAGCCATTTTTATATTCTTCAAACTTGCTTTCCCAATCCTCCCTCGGCTGCGAAAAAAAACAAAGGAGCACTTTCGGCTCTTGTCCCGAATCTTTAAATATTTCTTCAAAAAAATTTTTAGCCTTTTCCGGATTGTTTTTTAAACCTCCGGAATTAAGGATGTATTTTGTCATAACCAATCCATTTTTAATTAATTTTTTTCACTCCCATATACTGTAATATGGTAGTAATCTACTTCTTCTTTTTTCCAAGCAGCATGTTCACCAGCAGATAGTGCGCGGGATATTTTTTACGCATCCAGCCAGAGGAAAAAGGGACGCGGTCTTCGGGATCAGACTCCCCTTTCGCATACTTATCATTATACTTTTCTATTATATTTTTATATCCTCCAAAACCGGAGCTCAGCCATCTCTCAACCTGCGCGATAGTGGTGAATCCAACTTTCAACCTCCTCCTGATTTCATCATGCGTCATCCCTCCCAAAAGCATCTTGGCTATTTGTATTCTTCTGGAAATCATGACTATCTCGCTCAAAGTCAAAAGATCCTTGAAGAAATTTTTTACTTCTTCTCTGCTTTTGAGAAGAGAAACCATCGAGTAAAATTCTCCCAAATATTTTTTCTTCTCGTTCTCTGAAAGTTGATGATATTTAACTTTCCCAGGCATTTCTTTATTTTTTATCTTACTCCAGTATACTGTAATACTGTAGTATCATATTCACAATATCGTCCGTACAGCCCAAACGGACGTATTCACCGGGATACGTAACCACAAAATCCTCAGGATTAATGTTCCATTTTTTTAACAATGGAGGTTTGACCTCCATAGTGGCGGTTGAGCCTCCACGTACTTTCATCGGCTTATAATACTCCAGATCGATTCCCGGATAAACCCTTTTTACATTTGGAAATCCCAAGCTTTCCAATTTATTTTTCGCGTGGTCCGAATAGGTGATTATAAGATCCGCAAAAAGTATTTTTTTAAAATCCGAATCGGAAAACAAATCTTCACGAAGAGTGGCGACTGTCTGGATCGTTTTTATTTTTTTATTTACGACAAAATTTTTGAACGCCCAAGAGTTAAGCTTGGCGGGAGTGAGCATGAAATGCAAGACGTCGTATTCCTTGCGCAGCGAAACTAACTTTAGAAGTTTTATTTTTTGTGAAAATTTCAGATTCAAACTGCTCGAAGTATAGATCGGATGCTGGGCGACATTGTCAGATAGATCCGACACCGAACCTTTTGTGAGCAGTCCGAAACGGATATCCTTGACATTCTTGGCCAAAAAATACGCGAAGTTTTTTGACGCCTCGTCCCATGGGGGAGCGATCGGCCTTGTGACTAAAAGCACCTTTTTTGATGATTCCATTGATCAATTTCTAAAATTCTTATAGATTTCTCTTTTTCCTTGGCCATTTGAAACTTGAATCGATATTTTTCCACTTGGAAGGGAGCTAAGCTCCCAAGCTTGGGAGCTTAGCTCCCTTGATTCGCCTTTAGCAATATTCAAATCGCCTTCTATAAGCATATTTCCGTTTCCATCCAAAACTTCCCATGCAAAATCATTTTTCCCGCTGTGATTTTCGATGGTAAAATTGAGACTATTGTCTTTCGGATTGTTGAAATACACCGCCCACCAATTTTTTTCATGATCCATACTCATGCCTTTTTCGGAAACATGAAAAAAATAAGAAGAGCTTACTGCGAAAAGAGCTACTATTAAAATTATTATTTTTTTCTGCATATCAGTCATTCTTGTGATAAATATTTATCTTATCTCCGGAATAAATCTGGTCAAAATTGGAAAGTTTCCTGAATTGGGCCGAATCATATTGCGGATTGACCATCAGAAATCTTGTGCCGGTCTCATCGAAGCAATCCTCGGCGTCCTTGCCTCCGGGATTGGAAATCATCCATAGCGTGCACATTTCCCGCGGCTTGGTCAGATCCTCATATCTCTTGAAATATCCGCGAGAATCAGGATATCGGTAGCCGCGCATGAAAAACAGTTTCATCCAGGAATCGGCCGAGATGTAATTGTGATCTTTCAGAATGACGTCTGAAGATCCGGTCCGTTCCGCGACAAATTTTGCCGCATGAAAGGTCTGGACCGCCTGATTGGTGTCGTTTTTTCGGGAAATTTAAGGGGCACTTTCCAGGATTCCTCCCGCCAGGACAAAAACAAAAACAAGAATGAAGGCGGATCTGATGAGTGTCTTTTCTGAAAAATTTCCTTGGGAATCTTTTCTGAAAACCGAATAAAGCGCGTACGCGCTGAGAATCGCGAAAGGATAGGACAGATAATTTCCGATCCGGTTGCTCGGCAGGTTTATGAAAAGGACCTGAGGAACTGAAGACATTATGAATATCATCGCCGCCCAAGCGGAAACGACAGCATATCCGAAATTTCTTCTTTTGTACGCGAAAGCCAAGAGCAGAAGGCCTAAAAATCCGAACGCGAGGCGAGCTTCGCCGATGCTGGATTTCAAAGCCGACAAGCTCAATCCTTCCCTCGTAGATTTTGAAGGGGCGCCGACCGCGGTGTTTACGGCGTTATTTTCAAAATAGGTGGGAGTGAATACGAAAAACATAAAAACGATTCCTATCAACAAAACACTCATGACCTGAGGAGAAAAGACGAGGCGGAATATTCTTGGAATTATCACTTTTATATCCGTAAAGTTCAGGAGCAAAAATAAGCCGGCCAGAAAAGCAAAAACGAACAAAAAGATGAACGATGTCAGATGATGGGTATAGAAAAGTCCGAAGGTGACAAAGATGGCCAGAGCGAGAAATCTTTTTTGAGAAGCAGCCGATATCCCTTTCTCCGGAAGATTGATAAACTCAAACGCCCGGAAATAAAGATACAGAGCCAGCGGCATCAAAAAATTTCCGAAAATATTTCCGACCACGCCGCCGCTTATGAATTTCGCCTGAGGAGAAGACACCGCGAACAATACTCCCAAAAAAAGCAGGGACAATATCGCTATGGTCTTATTTTTAAAAATGCGCAGCGTCAGGATGAAAACCGTCAGGATGCCAAGGATGTTTATGAGAAACAGCATGGCCGGCGGAAAAGCCGAGAAAAAATCCAGGCTTCCTAGGATGGCCAACGCTCCAAAAACAGTATGCTCTCCGATGATGAAGTCGGGCATCCCGTCATAAGTCGGCAGCTGATTATTTTCAACCATCCATTTCGCCCAATACATATGGTGTCCCATATCGGTCGAAGTAGGGAAGACCGTGCCGGAAAGATAAGCCGTTTTTATAAAAAACATCAAAAAAATCAGCAGAATGATCAGGCCGAACTGTTTTTTTGAAAAATCAAACAGTTTTCCGGTTTCATCTGTTTCTGATCCGGTTTTTCCCATCTTGTAAACAAGGAAGCTCACGGCGGAAAACACCGCTATGCCGGACAAGATAGAAAAGCGCGTGATCGGAAATTCCATCTTGTCGAAAGCAAAAAATATGAAATCCACGCTGACGATGCTGAGTCCGAAAGAGAGGATGAATTTTTCCAAAGACGAAATAATCCTGCTTTTTCTAAAAATTGCCGATAGCAAAAAATATCCCGGAACAAACATCACCAGAGCTATGGCTGCGTAAAATATTATTTGTGAATATATGAATTGAAGCATTTTAAAACTTTAAATCCGATTTTAGGTGAATTAGGAATTAGGAATTAGGCGACTTGGGAATTGCCGATTCTATTTCTTCCAAATATTTCTTGGATATTTTGTCCCAAGAATAGTTTTCAACGACATACTGCCGGGCTTTTTCTCCGAAATTTTTGCGGAAAGAATCATCCGAAAGCAGTTCGTTTATTTTCCGAGCATAACTTCCAGCATCCCGCGACTCGATCAAGAATCCGTTCTGACCGTCTTTTATCGCATCCTGAAGGCCTTCCAATCTTGCGGCAACCACCGGAATGCCGCAATAGGCGGCTTCGATGACGGAAATTCCGAATCCTTCCGTGTCCCCGGCAATTTCGATGTTCGGCTGGACAAAAACATCGCAGGTGTGGAAAAGCATATCACGGACCGGATCAGTCACATAGCCCAAAAGCTTCACTCTTTTTTCTAAATTATTTTTCAGGATGGCCTCCTGGATATTTTCCCGATCCGGACCGTCGCCGGCGACTATATAAATCACCTGATCCGGAAGCTTTGGCATCACATTATCGATGAACCACGCCACTCCTTTTCTTTTCGCCAGACGGCCGGAGGTCAGAATCGTTTTTTTATTCCCGATTTCTTCTCCGATCAATTTTTCCAACTCTCCCTTAGAAGAAGATCCCGGATATTTTTGAAGATCGATGCCGTTTGGAATAAATACTATTTTTTCAGGCGCTATGCCTTTCTCGACCGCGATTCGCACCGTTTCGTTTCCGACCGCGATGAGCTTGTCCAAACTGGGGATAAATTTTCCGACCCAAAGACTCTGATAAAATTTATTTTTCCAGGTCAAGTCCAGTCCGTGCGCCACCGCCACGACCGGCTTATTGGTGAATTTCTTCACCGCCCAGCCAATGTTGCCCAAAAGGCAGCTGCCTAAAACTATCACGTCATAATTTCTGGCTAAAAAAATAGCCTTAAAAGCCGAATAAACCAAAAAAAATGGAATGAGCCATCTTTTTTTATTCACGATCAATCTGATCTGCGATTGTTTCGCCAGCCAGACCGAAAGATCATAATTTTGCGTTTCAACTCCTCCGGTGATAGGAGGGTAAGTATGGGAAATAAACAGTACTTTCATAGTTCTATTTTAACCCGAAATCGATAATTTTTCAAGAAAAAAACGCGCTGGAAAAAAGACGCTTTTAAAGCTTGAATTGATTTTTAATTTTTGCGATATCTATCCTTCTTCCACTGGTACATGAACTCTTCGGTCAATTGGCGGGAGGACTTTACCATATCGGCAATGAGGGCAAAAACGACAAATTGCAATCCGATCAAAAACAGCGCGATTCCGAAAATCAAATAATTCCGAAAAGGGGTAACCACCAGATCAGGAAAGTAGTTATAAAGAAAGATTCCGAAAGAAACAAATGAAAGGAAAATTAAAAACAGTCCCGGAACTCCGAAAAATTTCATCGGCCTGACGTCTCGCACCGCCTTCAGGATGATTTTTGTAGAATTGCTTATGAACTTGAAGATCGATTTGGTAATTTTTGCTTCTCGATTGTCAAAATAAGTGACTTCGACCGGAACCCATAAAAGTTTCAAATTTTTTCCGATCGCGTCGATGATCGTCTCTTGAGTGTAAGTGAAATGAGTATTGGTCAGATTGAAACGGAGAAGCGCTTCGCGACTGTGCGCCCGAAAACCGCAAGTAAGATCGTCCGTCCCGTAACCAAGGAAGAATCCGATCATC
Source organism: Candidatus Moraniibacteriota bacterium (assembly GCA_003534085.1). GTDB lineage: Bacteria > Patescibacteriota > Minisyncoccia > Moranbacterales > UBA2206 > UBA11098. Next base: position 10,341 of record DQBY01000091.1, read on the forward strand.
TTGGCTGCCAATTTGTTCAGACTTTTTCTGATAAAAGGGATGTTTTTTGCTTCTTTTTCCCCAAATCTGTTGGCGATGACCATATCCGCTTTTCCATCGATGACGGGCGTTAGCAATTTGGGAATGTCATATGGATCGAACTGCAGATCGGCGTCTATATTCACCATAAAATCCGCTCCTTGATCCAAAGAGTTTTCAACCGCTTGCTTGAAGGAATAAGCCAGCCTTCGATTCGGCTTGTATGAAACGATCAGATCCACTCCGGCTTTTTTCGCTTCTTCCGCGCTATTGTCAGTCGAACCGTCATCTACGATCTGAATAAGTTTTTCCGTAATGGATGATCCTTTGCCGGTTTTATAAAAATCGACTTCGAAACTTTTCTTTATCTGTCCTATCGTTTTGGCAATATCTTTTTCTTCGTTATAAACCGGTATGTTTACTATCAGCTTCATTATTTCTGCTTAATGATTAGTTTCGGATCGACGCAATTCATATCACACTTGGCATTGTCAATTCCTTGTCGGACGAGATTTTCCGTGCAATCTTTTATTTTTTCCTGGCAGGCAGCTTTTCGATCTTTAAAGTAATCCAAATTAACATCATACCCGAAATATCCCATCACAAAATATGTCACCACCAGAATTCCCACGATCCAGACGACTGATTTTAATAGATCAAACATAAGCGACTCGCGAATTGATGCTAACTCGAATAATCAGAGGCGAACAAAAAATTCGCGCAAATTAGCTAAAAATTCGCTTAAAATTAGCGAGTTAACTATTGATATTATACCCCTCTTTACAATTTTTCACAAGTGATATTTTGCTTTTGACTATCTCCCGATACCTTTATAAATCATTCCGGTTTTTTTGATAGCGTCTTTGTCCAGGCAATTGGCTCCGTCAATGATGACCTTGATTCCGTTCTGTTTGAAGATTTTCGGATCGAGATTTTTAAATTCCTTGTGTCCGGTAACAATGATCAAGGCTTTGGATTTTTTAAAAAGATCTTTCAGGCTTTTCACATCGGACAATCTTGCGACATGAGGATCGAAGGAAATAATTTTACAGCCATGCTTTTCCAAATTTTTCTTAATTTTGAAATATGGAGACTCTCGCACATCATCAACATTCGATTTATAGGAGATTCCCAAAACGCCGACAGCGGTGCTCTTCATCGGCAACCTTATTTCATTAAGAGCATCCTGAAGAAGCTCGACGGCGTATGCTGGCATGGAATTGTTAGTTTCACGGGCGATTTTCAAAAATTTATGGTCGAATCCGGACTGCTTGGCCCGCTCTATCAAATAATATGGGTCGACCGGGATGCAATGTCCGCCGACTCCGCAGGAAGGGAAGTGCGGCATAAAAGCGAAGGGCTTGGTGGAAGCGCCCTTGATCACATCCATCACATCGATATCAAGCGCGTCAAAAGATTTCGCCAGTTCGTTCACAAAAGCGATGTTGATATCTCTGAAAGAATTTTCCACGATCTTGACCGCTTCAGCTTCGCGGATAGATTTCATCGGACGGATCTCTCCATCCACGATGCTGGCATAAAAATCCAGAGCTATCTGCAATCCTTTTTTGTCCATCGAGCCGACTACGCGCGGAATATTTGTCACGTTCCACTTCTCGTCTCCCGGATTGATCCTTTCCGGACAATGAGCGATATGGACGTCTTTTCCGATCTTGAATTTATTTTTTTCAAAAATAGGAGCGATGACTTCCTCGCTGACGCCCGGATTAACAGTCGACTCAAGGACGACCAAGGCTCCTTTTTTCAAATTTCTCGTGACCGCCTCGATGGCGCTTTTGACCGGACCCAGATCCGGAGTAAACATGCCGTCCACCGGAGTCGGAACGCAGACCAGAACAATATCCGCCTTTCTGATGATTTTTTCGTCCGTTGTCGCGATCGGCTTGATGTTCGGAAAATAATTTTCCAAAAACTTCTCCTTGATCGGACTTTTCCCGGAATTTATCAGCTTTATCTTGCTCTCATCCATATCCAAACCATAAGTCTCATATCCTTTTTCCACGCACCTGACCGCCAAAGGCAGCCCGACATACCCGAGACCGATGACACACACTGTTTTATTGTTTTGTCCCATACTGTGAATTTATTTTTTATACTGGCCTAAGTTTAAAATATATTTTTTGATTGAGCAAGTGTGAAAATATGGTATAATGCAGATATGAAAATCGGAATCAATGCGTCCTTCGCGCGGAAGCCGAGCAACGGCACCGGTCAGGTGACGATCAACTTTTTAAAGGAATTAGCAAAGCAGGTATCGGAGGGATCCGATCCCTCCCGGCCGAAACAACCAAAAGGGATCGGATCCCTTGAGTTTGTTTTGTATTTGGAAGAGGATTTCTCGAAAGATTTCAGGCTGCCAAAAAATTTTACTAAAAATATTTTTCTGCCGCTTTGGAAAAGAGACGACTTGATCAGAAAAATTTGGTGGGAAAAATATCTTCTGCCAAAGAAAGTGAAGGAGGATGGGTGTGATGTTTTGTTCAGCTTGTATCAATCCGCGACTATCTTACAC
>DQBY01000102.1 GCA_003534085.1 Candidatus Moraniibacteriota bacterium
AGGAGAGGCTATCGACCGCAATCTGGACATTCCGAACGGAGAAGATGAAATCGTCATCGACAATATCGACCGGAACAGCGCCCGGATCAGCTTCAAGACTGTGGACGCGAATGACGGCAATTCTCCGTTCCCGACAAATGCTACTGTCAGGCTGTATGCCGATCCTGAGCTTGCCAATGAAGTATTCTCCTTCAGTGAATTAGGAACCAATTACAACGTGGATCACGCCATCAAGATGATCGGCTTGGAAGAAGGTGTGACATATTATGCAAAAATAACCGTGGTTGATTCAACTGGAAGAAATACGAAAACTTTGGGCTATGATGCCGGAAATAATGTGAATCTGACTTTCACCACGACCGGAAAATTGACTTCCATCTCCACTCCTTCCGTTCCGGTCCTGACTGATAAAAAAGCGGTGATCAATTTCAACACCAATCAGCCGGCGAGATGCGCCATCGCATACGGAACCATTTCCGGTTCGGGGAATTATTCAGAAGTTCCCATATCCGAAGCTGATTACAACTCAAACCACGCCATCCATATCCCGGGACTGATATTTTCCACCAAATATTATTACCAGATAAATTGTATGGATAGCAATGACAATGCTTTGGCTTCTTCCGAATATGATTTTACGACTCTGGAAACCCAGACGACCGAAGACGAGGTCAGATCGGGAGATGACACCGCCGCGCCGATCATAAGCGGCATTTCTTCCTCCAATGTCACCGGGGAAAGCGCTACCATCACCTGGACGACTAACGAGAAGGCGAACAGTCTGGTGCAATTTGGAATTTCTTCGGCTGATGAGAATGTGGCCGGAAACGCGGTGGTGAATTTTGACACGGCCAATTATGTCACCTCTCATTCCGTCATCATCCGCAACCTGATTCCGGCCACAAAGTATCTTTTCAAGGTGGGTTCTCTGGACAAAGCCGGCAATATCTCACAATCTTCCGAATCATCCTTCACGACCAGCGCGCCGTCCTCACTCTCTGCCGTCAAGGTTGTTTCCAGAAATCTCAGCCAGGCGATCATAACCTGGGAAACGGAAAAAGAATCAAGCTCTATCGTGGAATACGGCCTGACCACTGCCTACGGCGAAAAGAAGGAAAGCAACACCAAGACAAGAAATCATGAAATAATCATTTCGGGATTAAAGGCTAAGAGCGTCTATCATTTCCGGGTCAAGGGAGTCGATTCCAACGGAAATCTGTATGCTTCTTCCGACAACACTTTCGAACCGAAATCTCCGCCTCAGATCGATAATTTGAAGACCGATTCTGTCTCGGAGCACGGAGCTTTGATCAAATTTACGACTGATGTGCCTACAGATGCCTTAATAACTTATGCTGACGTCAAGGACGCCAAGGAAACCGGCTCTCAAGGAAAACCGGAGCTTACTTCCAAGCATGAAATTGAGCTCAAAAATTTGAAATCCGGAATCACCTACTCCTTGAAGATCCGAGTGAGAGATGAGGCCGGCAACGAAACCGAAGAAAACTTCCCGAACTTCACCACAGGAAAGGATGAAAACGCTCCGAAGATCGACAACCTGAAGACCGACTCCGCCCTGGCCAGCTCGGACAAGGTCCAAAGCATCATCTCCTGGATCACCAACGAACCGGCTACGACCGAAGTCGTGTACCGCGAAGGCAGGATGGGAGAGGAGAAAGTGTTCAAGGTCAAAGGAGGATATGTCACCAACCATGTAGCCGTCATCACTTCTTTCAAGCCGGGAACAGTTTACTACTTCAAAGCCAGATCGACCGATGAAGCCGGCAATGAAGCCATGAGCACCGATTTCGCCCTCCTCACTCCGAGAGTCAAAGAAAACATCGTCCAGATCATCATCGGAAATTTCCAGGATATATTTGGGTGGGCTAAGTTCTAGGGTTACGAAAGTTACGAACTACGAACTATACGAAATACGAAAGCATGCATGCGGACTGTTCGTCGATTAGGCGGACAGTCCGCTTGGCTTGTCTAGTTTGTATTTTTTGTTTTCCTATTTTGTGCTAAAATAACATCATATGGGGCGAAGAAAAAAGGAAGAAAAAAATAAAGAAGACGAAGAAAAAAAGCCCGGACTGAATATGGCGTCTGATGCGAAAAGGAGCATCGTGGCGGTTTTTTTATTTGCCTCGGCGCTCGTCATGCTTCTGGGATTTTTTGACAAAGCGGGAATAGTCGGATCGTATCTGGTGAAATTAGCCGGAATTCTGGCCGGGATAGTCAAGTTTTTAGCGCCGTTATTTTTGGTGATTGCCGGGATCGTTTTGTTGCTTCGCAAGGAAACTTCTTTTTATGTGAGCAAGCAGGTCGGATTGGCCATCACCGCCCTGAGCATCACCGGATTTTTCCACTGGTTCTATGATTTTGAAAATATGTCCCAAGCCGCCTCAGAAGGATTTGGCGGAGGATATGTCGGATACGCCGTGGCTTTTGTGGCTGTAAAATTCTTGGGCACGGCCGGGGGTCTGGTGATTATCTTGGCTTTATTTCTGATCGGGATAATTGTGGCTTTCAATTTTTCCATAATCCATCTGGTCGGGAAGATATTTTCCAAAAAAGATGGCGAAAATGACGAGAGTGAAAAAGAGATTGAATTTGTGGAAAAGAACGAAGAAGAACCTATTGATATTTCCGATGTTATCGTGCCTGAAGAAAAGATGGACAAGGGGGATGATTCGGATCCCGATTCGAATATAGGGAAGATCGAATTTGTGGAAGGCCCGGATCGATATGAAGACGGAGCGGCGGCTCTTGGAATGACAGGCATGAACCGTCAAAAATTCGAGATCAAGAAAAGAAATAAGAAAAATGAAAAAGAAAATAGCGATTGGGAATTTCCGCCGGTGGATCTCCTGGAATCCCGAGCGGTCGGGACGGAAGAAGCCAGGGGGGGGGACGTCGAAAAAAACGCAGAAATCATCGAAAGGACGTTGCGCCATTTTGGCATCGAAGTGGAAAGAGGAGAAATAAAAACCGGTCCTGCTGTGACACAATACAGTTTTCGGCCGGCAGTCGGAGTAAAAATAGCCAGCATATTGGCGCTTCAGAATGATTTGGCATTGGCTTTAGCGAAGCACCCGATCAGGATCGAGGCTCCTATTCCGGGCAAGTCCATGATCGGCATCGAAGTTCCGAACGCTTCATCTGCCAAGGTAAGACTGAGAGATATCGTGGAAAGCTCCGATTTTCAATTCAGGAAAAATAACCTGACTTTGGCGCTCGGAGAGGATGTGAGCGGAACTTATATTTTTGGAAATTTAGACAAGATGCCCCACCTTATGATCGCCGGCGCGACCGGAACCGGAAAATCCGTCGGAATAAATTCTGTCATCACGACACTGCTTTATCAAAACTCTCCGGACGATCTGAAATTTATCATGGTGGATCCGAAGCGCGTCGAGCTTTCGCTGTATAACGGCATACCTCATCTTTTATGCGATGTGATCGTTGAGAATGGCAAGGTAATCAGCGCTTTAAAGTGGGGTGTCGGGGAAATGGAAAGACGCTACCGGCTGCTTCAGGACAGCGGTTCAAGAGACATAGCTTCATACAATGAAAAAGTAAAGACCGGAAATAAAAGAAAAGTCACTGATCCGGAAAGCGGTGAAATTACTGAAGAAGAATTTGAAAAATTGCCGTACATAGTCATTGTGATCGACGAATTAGCGGACCTGATGGGCAGTCACGGAAAAGAAGTCGAGGGCGCGATCGTGCGCTTGGCTCAGATGGCCAGAGCGGTCGGAATCCATCTGATCGTTTCCACCCAAAGGCCTTCCGTCGAAGTGATAACAGGCCTTATAAAAGCTAATATTACGACGAGGATAGCTTTCCAAGTCGCAACTCAGATCGATTCCCGGACCATACTTGATATGTCCGGAGCGGAAAAACTCTTGGGCAACGGCGATATGCTGTATCTTTCTTCCAGCGCTCCAAAGCCGAAGCGGGTCCAGGGAGTTTACGTGAGCGAAGCGGAAGTGAAAAAAGTGGTCAAGTTTATAAAAAATCAGAAAATTGAAAAAGGGGTTGATGAGATAGGCCCTGCCCGCAATGCTACGCATAGCGTTGCAGGCGGGGAAAATATCACCTCTCCCGCGCAGGGAGGAGCGTTGGACTTCAAAGATGTGAGCGATGGCAAGCAGGACGATGATTTGTATGAGGCGGCCAAGGAGGAGGTCATCAGAGCCGGAAAAGCTTCAGCTTCTTTGCTTCAGCGCCGGTTGCGGGTTGGATATTCGCGAGCCGCAAGACTTCTGGATGTCTTGGAGGACAAGGGAATCATCGGTCCTGCGGACGGCGCGAAGCCTAGGGATGTCTATGCGGCGAAAGATACTCCTCAGGAAGCTATCAATTATGATACGGCCATCGAGGATCAGACCGTGAGGGATAAATGGCAGATGTAGTTTCAATTTTCAATTTTCAATTTTCAATTTTCATTGAATTTTCAATTACTAAATTTTTAAATTTAATAATTGATCATTGAGAATTGATTGAAAATTGATTATTGATCATTGAAAATTTTATTTATTATGAATACTTTTACGAAAAAAACAGTCGGCACTCTGACTTTGGGGGAGAAACTCAAAAAGCTCAGAAGCGAGAGAAGGATGAGTCTGGGAGAAGCCTCGAGGAACACCAGGATACAGAAAAAATATCTTGAATTTTTAGAAGAAGGGCAATATTCAAACCTTCCGGCGGATGTGTATGTGCGCGGATTTTTGCGGAGCTACGCTGATTTTTTGGGAGTGGACGAGAAGATTCTCGTCAAATTGTATGAGAAGGAAAATGAGATCAAGAAAAATTTAGAAAAAAGGGAAAATTCCGGAAAGAAAAAACCGCCGACCGCCGGAAAAACGATAGATGTTTCATCGTTTGTCTTTACTCCCAAGCTCATTACGATCGGTCTGCTCATCCTGCTTGTTTCAGGAGGAATTTTTTATCTGTATAAGGAAATAGGATCTTTTGCCAGCACGCCGAGGCTGGTAATTCTTGGTCCGGAGAATAATTACGCGACCGAGGGCAATTCCATCACGGTTGAAGGCATTACCGACAGGGACGCAAGGGTCTTTCTGAACGGACAACCGATCCTTGTCGCGGATGATGGAAAATTCCGGGAGAGCGTCAGTTTGCAATCAGGAACAAACAGCATCAATTTGAAATCGGTCAATAAGTTCAACAAGGAGATTTCTGAAAATTTGACGGTACAATCCAACTATCAATCCGTTCAAGAAGGGCCGGAAGATCAGAGCGTCGGGCAAAGCGGAAATATTTCGGATCAGCAGGACGGGATGGATATGGAAATCCGCGTCGATCCGGGTCCCGTGTGGGTGAGCGTGGAGGCGGACGGAAATCTTGTTTTCAGCGGAACGATGCTGGAGGGATCAGTCCAATCTTTTCAGGCCAAAAATAAAATTATCATAAATTCCGGGAAGGGAAACGCGACATTTATAAAATTTAACGGCAAAGATATCGGCAGCTTGGGGGAGAATGAAAAAGCCATCAGGGGCGCCACCTTTACCCAGCACTAACTTTGCATTGGCCCCAGGATAGTAAAAGTTATCCACAGAGTAAAATTTGCCAAATATTTTAGCAGTGATATAATATCACCAGTATAAATGTATACTGAAATTAATTACACTAATTCCCCTACAAATCTACAAATCATTTACAAATCTACAAATCTTTTTGTAAGTTTGCTTGCCTAAAAAGGCGATTCGTAATCTGTAGCGAACAAAAAAATGTCAAAGGAAAACAATCATATGCCAGCCAGTCAGCAGACCAAAAGCAGCGTTGCGGCTGTTGTCGAAGAGATACAAGAAAAATTCGGGGAAGGGATGCTCATGAAATTGGGAGACGTGAAGAAAGTTGATGTCGAAGCCATATCCACCGGAGCAATATCCTTGGATCTGGCATTGGGCATCGGCGGAGTTCCAAGAGGAAGAGTCATTGAAATATACGGTCCCGAGTCCTCGGGAAAGACCACTTTGACTTTGCACATCATCGCCAACGCTCAGAAGGCCGGCGGAACCGCGGCTTTCATCGATGCTGAACACGCGCTGGATCCGGAGTATGCTAAAAAAATCGGAGTAAAGATAAATGATTTGCTTATTTCACAGCCGGACACGGGAGAACAGGCGCTGGACATCGTGGAAACGCTGGTCCGGTCAAACGCGATCGACGTGATCGTTATTGATTCAGTGGCGGCTCTCGTTCCAAAAGCTGAAATTGAAGGAGAGATGG
>DQBY01000060.1 GCA_003534085.1 Candidatus Moraniibacteriota bacterium
CGATGAAATAGTTTTTATGAATTTGAATTCAGGGGTCCGGCGCTTTTTTTGAAAAGGCCGGATCCCTTATCGAATAAGAATGAATATCCTGAAGAAAAGGCAACATAAACCGGCGGTCAGAAATTCCGCAAAATCAGAAGACAAGACTTGGCACAGGCTTTCGGTATTGGTGGTTTTGGTTTTTACAATTGCAGCTCTGGTTTCCTTCCGCCTGTATTCCTTGCAAGTTGTTTCACATTCCGCATATAAGGCTCTGGCTGAAGGTCAACACACTCTTTTCAAAGAGCTTATTCCAAGGCGCGGCGAAATTTTTTTGAAAGATAAAAGCTCTCCTTACCCGGCAGCAGTCAATCAACAGACCAAGATGGCCTATGCTGTTCCGAGGGAAATTGAAAACCCGCGTGAAACAGCTCAGGCGGTGGCGGAGGCTTTGCAGGCGGATATGGGCGACATGCTGGCAAAATTCAGCAACCCGGAAGACATGTATAAAGTGATCAAACGCAGGCTGAGCGAAGAAGAAATAAAAAAAATACAGAATTTAAGATTAAAAGGAATACGTCTGGCTGATGAAAGTTACAGATATTATCCCTCGGGCGAACTGGCTTCAAACATCCTGGGATTTGTCGGGTGGAAGGGAGATGATTTGGGAGGAAGATACGGAGCGGAAGCATATTTTGAGGAAAGGCTGAAAGGGAAAGAAGGGAAAATCGTTCAAAAGAGAGATGCTTCAGGCGGAGGAATTTTGGGCGGAAATAAAGATCTGGTCCAGGCCAGACATGGAGAAGATATAGTTCTGACGATTGATCATGCCGTCCAATATGAAGCCGAAAAAATCCTGAAAAGCGCCATAGAAAAAAATGATGCGGACAGCGGATCGATCGTCGTTATGGATCCGCAGACCGGAAGGATACTCGCGATGGCGGCGATACCTAATTTCAACCCGAATGAATATTCGAAAGTCGAGGATATTTCAGTTTATAGCAATGCCGCAGTCGTTGATGCGTATGAAAGCGGGAGCATCTTTAAGCCGGTGACTATGGCGGCGGGATTGGACAGTAATCTTATCAGTCCTGACACTACGTATATCGATACCGGAGCGGTAAAAGAGGCCGGTTATACGATAAAAAATTCCGACCAGAAGGCGAACGGGCTGCAAACCATGACCGATGTTTTGGAAAAATCTTTGAACACGGGTGTAATACACGTAGAAAAGCTTCTTGGCAACAAAAATTTTGCCGAATATGTCAAAAGGTTCGGATTTGGAGAGCGTACCGGCATCGATCTGTATGGGGAATCAGCTGGAAACATAAAAAATATCAGTAATTTGAATCGCGACATCCAATTTTTTACCGCTTCGTTCGGACAAGGCATTACGGTGACTCCCATACAGCTCGTGGCGGCATACAGCGCTCTGGCAAACGGGGGAATATTGATGAAACCTCAGATAATTGATAAAATAATATATCCGGACGGAACAGAAGAGGAGATTCGGCCGAAGGAAGTCAGGAGGGTGATATCCGCTAAAGCTTCAAGCCAGATTTCCCTGATGCTCCGGAATGTAGTTGTGAGCGGCCATGGAAAAAGAGCGGATGTCCCCGGGTATTTGGTCTGTGGCAAAACCGGAACAGCCCAGGTTGCCAGCAGGAATGCGCGAGGCTATGAGGAGGGAATAAACATCGGATCTTTCGCCGGATATGCCCCGATGAATGACCCGCGATTCACTATTTTGGTCAGGGTGAATCACCCGAGGAGCGTGGAGTGGGCGGAATCGAGCGCGGCCCCGGCTTTTGGAGAACTCATGAAATTTTTATTGGATTATTACAACGTAGAGCCGACCGAAGAATATACTCAAGCGGATATGGACAGGTTTAATGCCACTCACAATTTGAGGGAGCTTTATAGGAAAAAAATGGAAGAACAAAAAAGAGCAGATGAGATTAATAAATCTAAAAAGGAGAAAAACTAAATGTCCAAATTGATTTTTCTGGAAAAAATACTCCGGTTAATGGCCGTAGCGATCCTCAGGAAATATAATCCTCGCATTGTCAGCGTGACCGGATCAGTCGGGAAAACTTCCGCAAAGGAGGCAATTTTTACCGTGCTGGCCAGCCGATACAGAGTGAGGAGAAATGAAAAAAATTACAATAATGAAATCGGAATTCCGTTGACGATAATCGGAGCGCAAAGCGGAAATCGTTCGGTCCGGGGCTGGATCAAGGTTGTCCTGAAATGGGCGTGGGTAATGATATCGCCTTTGGAATATCCGGAGGTTTTGATTTTGGAAATGGGAGCCGATCGTCCGGGCGACATCGGATATCTGACCGGATTCATAAAGTCGGAAGTGGGCGTGGTTACGGACATCTCCATGAGCCATATCGAGTTTTTTCAAAATATCGATGAGCTTGCCAAGGAAAAAGGGACTCTGGTGAAAAAATTAGAAGATAAAAATCTGGCAATTTTAAATGTGGACAATCCTCAAGTGGCAAAATTGAAAGAGCAATTAAGGCCTAATCTGATCACGATCGGATTTTCGGAGGAAGCTGAGATGCGGGCGACTGACCCGGCCTTCGTGTATTCGGAAGACAATTACGGCGGCAATGATCAAGACATCAAGGGATTGAGTTTTAAATTGAATTATAAAGGAACTACGATTCCTGTCCGGCTGAACAATATTTTGGCCAAGCATCAGATATATTCCGCTTTGGCGGGCGCGGCGGTCGGAACATGGTTCGGGCTGAATCTGGTGGATAT
>DQBY01000087.1 GCA_003534085.1 Candidatus Moraniibacteriota bacterium
AAAATTATAAAATTAAAAATTTTATTAACCTAGTTTGATTCTATTAAAAGTTATTTTCATCCAAACCTACTCTTCTTTCTTCGCTATTACGATGTTTCCCTCAGCATCTTCTTTGACTTCGAATCCCGCTTTGGCGATTTCTTCCTCCAGTTTCAGCCGATCTTCCGGCGATATCGCAGCTTGGTGCGTATCTTCATGATCGTGGCCATGTCCGCCGCAACATTCATGATCATCTTCATTTTTTTCTTCTTCTTCATCATGGCAATGTCCATGTCCGCATCCGCAATTTCCCATATTGATTGTAGCTGTCATTCCGGGCTTGACCCGGAATCTAACGCTTTGTGTTAGGCAGAGCTCTTATTAGATCCTGAAGCAATCCCGAGTACTCGGGACAGGATGACATCTTTTATTTACGTTTAATTAAATAATTATTATCTTTTATATCCTCGACAGTATAGCCGAGTTCTGAAATTTTGTCACGCAGTTCGTCGGACTTCTGGAAGTCTTTCGCTTCGCGCGCCTGTTTTCTTTCTTCCGCGATTTTTTTCACTTCTTCCGGTATCTCAATTTCTTCAGGAATTATCAATCCGAAAATTTTATTCATTTTCTCCCATAATTTCAACGCCTTATCAGCTTCGACAGAACTTAACTTATCTTCGGATAGAAGCTTGTTTGTTTCGGTAATAAGTCCATAAACGACAGACAAGGCCAATGGGGTATTCAGATCGTCGTCCATCGCTTCTTCAAATTTTTCCTGATATTTTTCAATCTCAGCCAAGAATCCGGCGTCAGACGGCTCAGTCTCTAACTGCGCCATATTTTTCATGTTTAAAACGAAGTCAGTGATCTTTTGAAAATTGGATCTGGCCTGATCCATCACGTCCCAGGTAAAATTCATCTGATTGCGATAGTGTGAGGAAATGATCGCCAATCGCAAAACCATCGGATCGTATCCCTTTTCCTTGATGTTTTCCAAGGTATAGAAGTTTCCTTTGGACTTGCTCATTTTTTCTCCATCGATAAGAAGATGCCTGGTGTGCAGCCAATAGTTCACGAATTTTGCTCCGGTCGCGCATTCGGTCTGGGCGATTTCCGCTTCATGGTGGGGAAAAATATTATCTTCGCCTCCGGTATGGATGTCGATCGTATCCCCCAGGTATTCCGTGCTCATCGCGGAACATTCGATGTGCCAGCCGGGATAGCCGAGCGACCACGGAGAATCCCATTTCAGGATATGTTCTTTGGGCGCTTTGAGCCAAAGCGCGAAATCCCACGGATTTTTTTTGTCCGGATGCTCTTCGAGGCGCGCTCCGACTTTCAGATTTTCCAGAGTGTTGCCGGAAAGTTTTCCATAATCAGGAAAAGAGGTCACGTCAAAAAATACGTTCCCGTTTTTTTCATAAGCGCTTCCGTTGTCGATCAATTTTTGGATTATCTTTATCATCTGCCCGACATGTGCGGTCGCTTTCGGGAAATAATGGGCCGGAAGGATGTTTAGTTCCTTTTCTTTGTCGTGGAAATACGCTTCATAGTAATCAGCGATCTCTCGCGGAGATTTTTTCTCTTTCAATGCCTTCTTTTCGATCTTGTCTTCGCCTGAATCGCCCTGCGCCAAATCGTCCTGGGTGAGATGACCGACATCGGTGATGTTTTTGATCTGTCTCACTTCATAGCCTGAATATTCCAGATATCTGCGAAGAATATCCGGAGTCATATAAGACCGGACATTGCCGAGGTGGAGATAGTCATAAACGGTGGGTCCGCAGATGTACATCGAAACTTTCCCGGCGTGGATCGGTTTGAATTCCTCCTTTTTCTTTGTCAGGGTATTGTGGAGCTGTAACATAAAAATGTTTATTTAGCTGTTTGATGCGCAATTATTACAATCCTATCAAAAAAAGCCTGATTTGACAAAAAAGAAACTGTATTGCTAAAATTGAGGAGATGAATCCCGCACTAACTTTGGATTGGGTTTGATTTCCCCAAAGTTGGAAAAATGCGGGATTAAAAATTTAAATCAGCTTTGAGTATATTTTCTGGAAGAATATCCAAAGTTAGTGCGGGATGAAAAAAATAATATTGCTCATCATCAGGATTTATCAAAAGACGATTTCGCTCGATCATGGTTTGCCGCATAAATTTTTCAATACCGGAACTTGCCGGTTCCATCCGAGCTGCAGCGAATACGGACATCAAGCCATAGAGAGGTTCGGAATTATAAAAGGAATTCTCATGGGATCAAAAAGGGTTTTGCGGTGCCATCCTTGGAATGACGGAGGATATGATCCTGTTCCTACGGAACAGAAAATTTCAAATTCCAAATTTCAAATTCCAAAATAAATTTTGTAGATCCAAATTGTTAAACGATTGGATTAAAAATTTTAATCCAGCCGCTTGGTAGTTTTAGAAGTTGCTTTGACAAAAAAATAAAGAAGAAGGGGGTGAGATGGTTGAGTGGAATTTATAAAATGTTTATCCTGGCTCGGGAATTTTTCTGAGCGCAAAATCAGAGAGTGGAAAGGAGGACGAAGTATCGCCCCCTGAGGAGGAGAAGCAAGGCGAACCATATTACGGGGAGGATGCGGAGGTGCCATCGTGCAAAAAGTTACTCCGGTGCAATAATCCACTAAAGAAATGAGGAAATTATGGGATTTATTTGCCTTCATGGAAAGCGGAGTATTTTACAGGCCAGAAAATTTTGGAAAAAAGCAAGCGGCTTAGCATTCAAAACCTGCAATGAATCATGTGGAAATTTGTGCCTGGAAAAGAAAGAAGGAAGAGTCCTGAAAAAAAGCAGTTGTTGCCAGCATAGACTATAGTTTAAAAATTTGAAGCAAGGATGAAAGGAGAGCTTATGGCGCAGCGAAGAGCGGACGCATCAAGGGGAAGTGAGGACTTGGAGGCGAATACCGGAAAGCTTGTTTTACCGGATCATGTTGCTCATCTGCCGATTTCTTTGTCTCAGTATGATAAGAGAATGGTCTTATGCAAGCGACCGGAAGTGAAAAAAATATATAGCGGCCGTGAAACGTTCGTGGCCGTTTTATGGGAGAACGATATCCCTTCAGCAGAGAGTGAGATATGCACCGACTGCAGGATTTGCTTCTGAACAGGGGATACAAGAGGAAGGATGCTGTGCTAAAAACAGCATCCTTTTAAATTTGCTAAAAATGGAATATTGACAGGTTTAAAATGTCATATAAACTGAAATTAGCACTCGGACTTGACGACTGCTAAAAGAGGAATTATAATAGAAATAAATAAG
>DQBY01000041.1 GCA_003534085.1 Candidatus Moraniibacteriota bacterium
TTATATTTATGAACCGAAAATTGTAGATTCCAACGAGGTGACGGTGGAAATGGAAAATTTGATGCAGGTTTCAAGGCGCGACGCGTACAATGCCGACATAACATACGGAACGAACAATGAATACGGTTTTGATTACCTCCGCGACAACATGGTGCAGAGTTTGCCACAGATGGTTCAGCGCAAATTGAACTATGTGATCGTGGATGAAGTGGATTCCATCCTGATTGATGAAGCCAGGACGCCATTGATCATTTCCGCTCCGGACACGGAATCGACGAAACTATATCAGCAATTTGCCCAACTTGTTCCAAGACTGAAAAAAGGCGAGGATTTTGAAGTGGACGAAAAGATGAAAGCGGTAGTGATCAATGACGCCGGAATTTCCAAAATTGAGCAATGGTTGGGAATGGGGAACATTTATGAATACGGAAAAATAAATTATGTCCATCATTTGGAACAGGCGCTGAAAGCGCAGGTGATTTTCCAGCTGGATCGGGACTACGTCGTGAAAGACGGAGAGGTCATCATAGTGGATGACTTTACCGGGCGCTTGATGCCGGGCAGAAGATACAGCGAAGGATTACACCAGGCGATCGAAGCCAAGGAACAGGTGCGGGTACAGAAAGAATCAAGGACTTTGGCAACCATCACTTTCCAGAACTATTTCAGGATGTACAATAAGATTTCCGGAATGACCGGAACGGCTCTGACTTCGGCGGAAGAATTTTTCAAGGTATACGGACTGGATGTGATGGAAATTCCGACCAACAAACCGATGATCAGAAAAGATCTGCCGGACGTCGTTTATAAGACTGAAAAAGGAAAATTCGATGCCATTGCGGAAAAGATAAAAGAACTGCAAAAAGAAGGCCAGCCGGTTTTGGTCGGGACGATCGCGATCGAAAAGTCGGAATATCTCAGCGCGGTTTTGTCGCGCCACGGAGTGAACCATGAAGTTTTGAACGCCAAGAATCATGAAAGGGAAGCGCAGATCGTAGCTGAAGCCGGGCACAAAGGTTCCGTCACGATTGCGACGAATATGGCCGGAAGAGGAACTGACATCAAGCTGGGAGAAGGCGTGCGTGATCTCGGCGGACTTTATATTATCGGAACGGAAAGGCATGAAGCGCGGCGTATCGACAATCAGCTTCGCGGACGCGCCGGACGGCAAGGGGATCCGGGTATTTCGGAATTTTATGTTTCTCTGGAAGACGAACTGATGCGCCGATTTGGCGGAGATAAATTGAAAGGCATGATGGACCGGCTCGGACTTCCGGAAGATCAGCCGATCCAAAACGGGATCATTTCAAAAACCATCGAGAACGCGCAGTCCAAGATCGAGGGCTTCAATTTTGATATCCGAAAACATGTCCTGGATTATGACGACGTGATGAACAAACAGCGCGAAGTCGTATATAAGAAAAGGAAGGAAATTTTGGAAGCGGAGGACTCCAAGCCGGAAATGTTGGAAAATATTAAAGAGGAGATCGAAAGGATCGTCTCTTCATATGCTGTCGGCGAAGAAAATGAATGGAATGTAAAAGAAATTTTCGATAATTTCAAAAATATCGTTCCGGGCGAAGAAGCGGTCTTAAGCAAATTGGAAGAAATAAGATCGAACAATCGGGACAACACTGCTGAAAAAATCGGTTCGATGACGGAATATCTTTTGGGTCTGGCTAAAGAAAACTACAATAAAAAAGAACAGGAGGTCGGCGCTGATCAGATGCGCCATATTGAAAAATCAGTCATGCTTCAGACGATCGATATGATGTGGATGAACCATCTGGATGAAATCGATTATCTCCGCGAAGGCATCGGACTTCGAGGTTATGGGCAGAGGGATCCCTTGATCGAATACAAGCGCGAAGCTTTCGGCATGTTTTCCCATCTCATGGAGAACGTGCGTTCTTCGATCGTCCATACGATTTTCAAAATCAATGTCGTGGCGGCGCCTTCTGCGGAAGCGCAGCCCAAAAATCTGCAGTTCAAAGGCGCCAGCGACGAGGTCGAACAGTTCGGAGCAGCAAAGGAGGAAAACAAACAAGCGGCGCCGAGCAAGCCTATCGTGAATGAAAACAAGGTCGGCCGGAATGATCCTTGCCCTTGCGGAGCGACAAAAACGGATGGGACTCCAAAAAAATATAAACATTGTTGCGGCAGAAATTAGATGTTCAATCTGAACTAAGCGGAGTCCGCCAAAGCTTTAGCGGCGGCGGATGGAAGCGGCAAGAAATACAAAAAGTGCTGCGGTAAGTAGAAAATAGCTTAAATAAAAACTCCGAGATCGCATCAAGGAGTTTTTTTATTGTGAAAAAGAAGCGGCATATCGGTGTATTAGGGATATAGGAAAATCTATGGTTTTTTAATAATCTAAAGCTATAAAGCAGGAAAGGAGCGGTTATGGGAGAATTGACAGGCAGAAAAAGAGAGGTTTATGACGCCTTGAGCAGTCATGTGGGAATGGGAACGTTCAACTCGGATACGATGAAGGAAGTTGCGGCAAAGTTGAATATTGGATTTCCAACATTCAGATCATACGTTTCTGAAATGCTTCACGAAGGCTATTTTACAAGAATTGATAAAAACTTGTATGAGATAGTCAAGGAAGTGAAGAAAATAAAGAAAGCAACTAAAGCGAAAAAAAAGAGAGGTCCGAAGAAAAAGCTGTCCAAGAAGCCAGAGGAAAAATCCACGATTGATCTTCTGAAATTACGGATCGAAAAATTGAAAGAAGAGCATGTTAAAAAAGAGGCGGAGAGGGAGGTGGAAAAGATAGGCGAGCTGAAAGAGATCACGGAAATTGAGGATTTGATAGAAGAAAGCGAGAAATTGAAGGAAAAGATAAAAAAGTACATCGGATAATCCGAGTCTTGGCAGGGTCTCAGCGAGAACCTGCCAATAATTTTTTTATGGTATAATAATAATATGATCGCATTTGAAAAGTCTGTCGGCGCTGTCATATTCCGCCGGAGTGAAAATAAAATATTTTACCTTCTTCTTCATTATCCCGGAGGACATTGGGATTTTCCCAAAGGCCATGTCGAGTCTGGCGAGAGCGATGAAGAAACTCTCAGGCGGGAAGTGGAAGAAGAAACAGAAATAAGAAATGTTGAAATTCTGCCGTCTTTCAAGATGCAGATACGATATTTTTATAGAGCAAAAGAGGAAGAAAAAGAAAAAAGGAAAAAAGCCGGAAAATTTGTAAATATTTCAAAAAAAGTCGTTTATTATCTAGCTGAAACGGATGGCGGCGATGAGATTAAGATTTCCTTTGAGCACACTGGATATGCCTGGTTGGAATTTGAAAAAGCGCTGGAAAAGATCACATATGACAATTCAAAAAATGTCATCAAGAAAGCCGATGTTTTTTTGAAAAGCAAGCAACTTTAAATTGTATTAGTTGT